>USLW01000267.1 GCA_900555605.1 uncultured Clostridium sp.
GGCTGTTGCTGAAGCAAAAGCTTCAGGCAGAGATTTTCAATTTCTTTTTCCATCTGATCGATCTCGCTGTCTGCTGTAATGACAGCCTTTGCTCTGGCAATATCATGCCTTTCCAGGGCTCCTGTTGCTTCCTCAATTGCCGTCTCGCAAAGTTCTCCCATATGGATAAGCATCTCATTAAGTTCTTCCAGCTGTCTGTCAAATCTGTTCCGCATTTAACCAAACCTCCCTGTAATATAATCCTCTGTCCGCCGATCCTGCGGATCCGCAAAGATCTGATCCGTTAAACCGTACTCGACAATTTCCCCCAAAAGGAAAAACGCGGTCTTATCTGAAATCCGGGCCGCTTGCTGCATATTATGCGTAACCATAATGATAGTATAATCTTTTTTCAGTTCAGCCGCAAGATCCTCGATCTTAGAGGTGGAAATGGGATCCAAAGCAGATGTGGGTTCATCCATCAGCAGCACTTCGGGCTGAATCGCCAGGGCCCGTGCAATACAAAGCCGCTGCTGCTGTCCCCCGGATAAACCGAGGGCACTTTTTTTCAGCCGGTCCTTTGCCTCGTCCCAAATTGCAGCCTGCCGAAGGGACCGCTCCACAAGATCATCCAGCCTTGCCTTCCCGCGGACACCGTGGGTCCGCGGCCCGTAGGCAATATTATCATAAATGCTCATGGGGAACGGATTGGGCTTCTGGAAAACCATTCCGACGCGCTTTCTGAGCTGGTTGACATCCATGCCTTCGTATATATTCTCTCCGTCTAAAAGGACGGATCCGGTGATTCTGCACTCCGGAATCAGATCATTCATCCGGTTCAGGGATTTGAGCAGCGTGGATTTGCCGCATCCGGAGGGACCGATAAAGGCAGTCACCTCGTTCTGTGCAATCGCCAGATTAATCCCCTTCAGCGCCTGAAAGTCTCCATAATATAAATCTAAATTGTTGATCGTTATTTTATCCATCGTTTTTCTGGCCGTTCCTTTCTGCAATTAGGTTTTGGCGATTTTTTTCGCAATAAACGCAGACAGCGTATTGATTCCTGCCACAATCAGCAGCAGCACGACTGCGGTAGCATAGGATTGGTCGATATACAATCCCTCTTTTGACAGCAGATACATATGTACCGACAGTGTCCGGCCGGAATCCAAAAGATTCTCTGGAATCTCCGGAATCGTTCCGGCAGTATAGATTAACGCCGCCGTCTCGCCGGCGATTCGTCCTACCGCAAGAATCACGCCGGCCAGAATGCCTGGCACCGCAGAGGGCAGCACGATTCTGACCACAGTCCGCAGCTTGCCGGCGCCTAACGCAAAGCTGCCCTCCCGATAGGAATCCGGAATCGCCCGCAACGCTTCCTCTGTCGTGCGCATGATCAGCGGCAAAATCATAATCGCTAAAGTAAACGCACCGGCCAGCACCGAGTTTCCCCAATGCAGGGTGATAACAAAAAACAGCATTCCGAACAGGCCGTATACAATGGAAGGGATACCGGCCAGCGTCTCGGCGGTCAAGCTTACAAGTCCCACCAGCTTATTTTTCTTTCCCGCATATTCTGCCAGATAAATGGCGGAAAAGACTCCCAGAGGCGCGGCGATCAGCAGAGACAACGCAGTCATAATCAGCGTATTAATCAGCGCCGGCAGCAGGGAGACGTTCACGGAATTGTACTCATAGGCAAAAAGCGACGGCGTAAGATACGGAATTCCTTTTACTAAAATATAGCCCACCAGGAACAGCATGGTCGCCGCCGTAATGATGGCCGAGCTTGTTACCAGCAAAAACAAAATCAGGGACAGCGGACTTTTTTTATAGGATTTCAACCGTAATTGAACGGCATACGCAAGCCTTTGCATCAGCGGGACCTCCTTTTGATCAGAGATAGTGAAACATTGATTATTAAAATAAATATGAACAAGACGACAGCCGTAGCAATTAAGGCCTCCCGATGGAGGTCTGCCGCATATCCCATTTCCGTCACAATATTCGCCGTAAGGGTCCGTACGCCTTTAAGCAGCCCTTTTGGCATACGCGCCTGGTTTCCCACCACCATGATCACAGCCATGGTTTCCCCCAGAGCGCGGCCGATTCCCAGCACCACGCTGGCAAAAATACCTGATTTCGCCGCAGGGACGACTGTAAAAAACACGCTTCGCTCATGCGTGGCCCCCAAAGCCAGCGCTCCCTCATAGTAGCTTTCCGGCACCGCGCGGATCGCGGCTTCACTGACATTGATAATCGTTGGTAAGATCATCATTCCCAAAAGAAGCGATGCCGTAAGAATACTGTTTCCGTCGCCGCCGAGGTGTACGCGGATAAACGGCACCAGCACCACCATGCCGAAGAATCCGTAGATAACGGAAGGAATCCCAGCCAAAAGCTCCACCGCCGGCTTCATCATACGGTAAAGCTTTTTCGGACAGAACCGCGCCATAAACACTGCGGTAAAAATGCCGATGGGCACGCCGATAATAACCGCGCCGGCCGTTACGTAAATACTCCCTAAAATCATGGGCAGAATACCGTAGATATTGTTGCCCGGCCGCCAGGTTTTCCCAAACAGAAAATCCAGAAAACCGATTTCCTTCATTGTCGGTATCCCGTTTGCAAACAGAAAGATACAAATCAAGAGCACCGCCAATATGGATGTACAAGCGGAAACAAGGAACACGCCCTGCATTATTTTTTCCTTATATTTTTTCATTGCGCCGTTCCCGCCTCCTGCCGGAATTATCTGATCACATCAGACCAGACGGTGGATGCACCGGTGAAAATCTCCTTTACCTGCGTACTGGTCAGATTGTCAATGGGACTGTCATGATTTACGATGACCGCAATCCCGTCTATAGCGATCACCGTACCCTTCAGTCCTTTTTCCAATTCGCTGTCCTTGATCTCTCTCGAAGCCATGCCAATGTCGCACAAGCCCTCGATTGCAGAGGTCATACCGGCGCTGGAATCGCTCTGCTGAATGGCGATATCCGCATTGGGATTGATTCTTTGATAAGCCTCTTTCAGCCGTTCCATAACCGGGGTCACAGAAGACGAACCTGCAATTGCGATCTTACCCGCAGGTTTGCTGCCGCTGTCAAGCGCTGCAGAATCCACCGCCGCAATGCATCCGAAATCCTCAACGACCTTCTGTCCCTCGCTGCTGAGAATAAAGTCAATAAAATCCTGGGCGGCTTCACTGACTGTTTCCTTGGTCGCAATATTAAACGGCCGGGCGATTTGATACGTATCAGCCTTGATATTCGCCACGGTTGCCTCCACACCGTCAATCTTGACAGCCTTCACCGTATCGTTCAGAGAGCCCATCGAAATATATCCAATGGCGTATGGGTTGCCGGCAACCGTTGTCATCATCGCAGCCGTATCATTTTTAATCACCGCTTCCTCAGTGGTACGGTCGATCTTCTCGCCATCGGAATTTTTTTCCTCGATTCCGAACAATTCAATAAACGCGCCTCTCGTGCCAGAACCCTCCTCACGGGAAATTACCGTGATATCGCGCTCCTTGTCAAATCCCTCCTCCGGATCAGAGCAGCCCGCCGCCGCAAAAACCAATGTACATATCAGAGCCAGTAAAATGCTTATTTTTTTCATATTGCATTCTCCTTTGCGATTTTTGTCTCTCGACGCCCTTCATACTAAAGCGGCTATGTTAAATCCAAAAGCGCGGCCATGTTAAATCCATGTAAAATCGGCTTAACATAAAAACAGGCGGTATCTGCAGGA
>USLW01000268.1 GCA_900555605.1 uncultured Clostridium sp.
CGCTTGCCGATTTTCGTTATAAAAGAAAATATACTGCTGAAAACGGCGCGAACGGCGGAAAAAATAAGATGACGGGAAAAAGCGGCGCAGACCTGCTGATTAAGGTGCCGCGCGGAACTATTATTAAGGATGCAGCAACGGGGACGATATTAGCGGATATGGTGGAAACGGATGTGCCGCGTGTGCTGGCTCCCGGCGGAAAAGGCGGAAAGGGAAATATGCATTTTGCCACGGCCACCAGACAGGTACCGAATTTTGCAAGAGCGGGAGAAGATGGCGTTGAACTTGAGTTGTCCCTTGAACTGAAGCTTTTAGCGGATGTAGGCCTGGTGGGTTTTCCGAATGTGGGAAAATCTACATTTCTTTCTGTTACGACAGCGGCAAAACCTGAAATTGCCGATTACCATTTTACAACACTGAAGCCTGTCTTGGGAATGGTTTACAGCGGAGACGAAAGAAGCTTTGTTATGGCGGATATTCCCGGATTAATCGAGGGGGCCTCTCAGGGTGTCGGACTTGGACATGAATTTCTGCGCCATGTAGAACGAACCCGCCTTTTAATCCATGTAATTGATATGTCCGGCTCAGAAGGGCGCGACCCGTTTCTTGATTTTTTAACTATTTGCAAAGAACTGGAGTCCTATCAGCCTTTGCTTGCACAGCGGCCGCAGCTGATTGCCGCAAACAAAATGGATATGGAAGGTGCGGCAGAAAATCTATGCAGATTTAAAGAGCAATTTTATACATGGATTACAGACCGGAGGGAATCGCTTCAGTTGGCTTTAGAGGCAGGCGCGTGGAAGATTTTTGAGATTTCCGCGGCTTTATCCGAGGGAACTGCTTCGCTGACTGCCTATGCGGGAAGCCTGCTGGACAGACTTCCGGCTCCGATTTCCATTCAGACCGCAGAGCCGGAATATGTACTGCATAAAGCAGAGAACAGTGCCCAGGCGCCGTTTACCGTATCCGTGGAGAACGGGGTCTATGTCGTAGAGGGCAGCTGGATAAAAAACATTGTGGATTCTGTGAACCTAGAGGATTACGAATCTGCCCAGTATTTTCAGCGAATCATTCGGAAGAAGGGGCTGATCGATCGCTTGGTGGAGCTGGGGATTCAGGAAAACGATACCGTCCGCATTTATGACGTGGAATTCGATTATGTTCCGTGACCGGGAGGCGAGGAGGCATCATGTACGAAAACGAGGAGCAGTATACGGAAAATAAGCTATTGCTGCTGTTTGTGCTGGACCGGCTGAAAATACCGGTGACCGATTTATATTTTAATGAAATTATGCTGGAGCCGGGAATGGTGAACTATTTTACGATTCAGACCGCGTTGGGCGAGCTGGTAAGCCATGGCTGTATTGACCGTATTTTGGACAGCGGCGGAATTCCGATGTATGCCCTTGCGGAGAAAGGCAGAGAAATCCTTCGTTCCTTGGAGCAGACAATTCCAAACGGGCTGCGTGCCAGATATGAGGAGATCGTTACAAAAAATCGAGCCGCAATTAAACGTCAGATGGAAGTAAATGCGATCTGCTTTGAAGATGAGCAGCAGAACTATTATGTACGGTGTTTTATTCGTGAAGGATTAGACCGTATTGTAGATATCAAGGTTCCAGTTGCCTCTAAAAAGGATGCAGGCGAGATCTGTGCCGCATGGCAGAAGAATCCCTCTAAAATATATGTTGAGATAATGAGGGTTTTATATGAAAATAAATAGTATTTGAAGGGAGATCTGTGATCATGGGAAAAGCAGTCGGAAAGTGTGAGTGGCTGATACCGGATGGATTTTATCCGGAGATCGACCGCGGCGGCGTATACGTCAGCCATGAGGCCGTATGCGTGCTGAATACCGGAGATATGGATGCGCACATTGAAATTACATTATTTTTTGAAAATCAGGAGCCGAAGAGCGGATTTTCAGCCTGCTGTCCTGCTGAAAGGACAAAACATATTCGGATGGATCATATAAAAAATGCGGATGGATCTTCCGTGCCGCGGGGGGTTCCATACGCAATGCTGGTAACCAGCGATGTACCGGTGGTGGTTCAGTACAGCAGATTGGATACCTCCCAGGTGGAGCTGGGCTTCATGGGCCTGATCGCATATTGATTGTGTAAACTGCCTTGCTGAAAAAACGGTGCGGCAGATGAGAAAGAAAAATCTGGTTGCCACAAATATCTGGTTGTGCTAATATTATAAAGATATCGTTATCATTTATTATTTTATGAAGGAGATGTGCAGTATGCCATTAGTTTCATCCAAAGAAATGTTTCAGAAAGCATATGAGGGCGGATATGCCATCGGTGCATTTAACGTCAATAACATGGAAATCATTCAGGGAATCACGGAAGCCGCCAAAGAAGTAAATGCGCCTTTGATTCTTCAGGTTTCCTCAGGTGCGAGAAAGTATGCCAATCATACGTACCTGATTAAGTTGGTTGAGGCCGCGATCATAGAGACAGGACTTCCGATTTGTCTGCATTTGGATCACGGTGATACCTTTGAGCTTTGCAAGTCCTGCATTGACGGCGGATTCACCTCTGTTATGATAGACGGATCCCACCATTCTTTTGAAGAAAATATTGAACTGACCAAAAAAGTAGTTGCTTACGCGCATGAAAGAAATGTTGTCGTGGAAGGTGAGCTCGGCAGGCTGGCGGGAATCGAGGACGATGTGAATGTTTCCGATGAGGATGCCTCCTATACAAAGCCGTCTCAGGTTCAGGAATTTGTTGAAAGAACCGGAGTTGATTCATTGGCAATTGCAATCGGTACAAGCCACGGTGCCTACAAGTTCAAACCCGTCCAGAAGCCGCAGCTGAGATTCGATATTTTACAAGAAGTAGAGGAAAGACTTCCGAATTTCCCTATCGTGCTCCACGGCGCTTCCTCTGTTATTCCGGAATATGTTGATATCATTAATGCAAATGGCGGAAATATGCCCAATGCTATCGGAATTCCGGAGGACATGCTGCGTAAGGCGGCTACCATGGCTGTTTGTAAGATCAATATTGATTCCGACCTCAGATTGGCTATGACGGCTTCGATTCGGAAATATATGGCTGAGAATCCTTCTCATTTTGACCCCAGACAATATCTGAAGCCTGCAAGAGAGGAAATCAAGAAGCTGGTCAGACACAAATTGGTTGACGTACTTGGCTGCGACGGCAAAGCCTGATTTTCTTTTTAGCACAACAAATCAAATACCGGCGGGGGAGGTTATGGGGAACCTGACCGATCCTGCCGGAATTAATATGGATATGGAGGACTTATGAACAAACTAGTTGGTGCCGCAATTTTCGGACAATCCGGCGGACCTACTTCCGTGATCAACGCCAGCGCTGCCGGTGTTTTTCAAACAGCGCTGCGGCAGGACTGTATTACAAATGTATACGGCGCCGCACACGGAATCAAGGGTATGCTGGAAGAATTTTTTTATGATATGGGCAAGGAAGATCCATATGAGCTGGAGCTGCTGAAAACTACGCCGTCTTCCGCATTAGGCTCCGTCCGGTATAAGCTGGCGGATGCAAAGGATGACGACCGTGACTATAAGCGTCTGTTAGAGGTTTTTAAAAAGTATAATATCCGCTACTTTTTCTATAACGGCGGAAACGATTCCATGGATACCTGCAATAAAATCAGTAAATATATGCAGAAATCCGGTTATGAGATGCGCGTAATGGGCGTGCCGAAGACCATTGACAA
>USLW01000269.1 GCA_900555605.1 uncultured Clostridium sp.
CCCGCCGGCAAAACAGCCCATCGCTTCTTTTGGTGCAATGGAGAAGATTTCTCCAGGTAAGGACACGCTGTCCGGTCATTGGGAGCTGGCGGGCATGCAGGTAAATATCCGGCTGTCTACCTTCCCACAGGAATATCCGTCTTTTCCGGAGAGCTTGATCCGGGAGCTGAAGGAGGCCTCCGGCAGAGATGTGATCGGAAATCGGGCGGCCTCCGGTACCGTCATCATTCAGGAATTGGGCGCGGAGCAGATAGAAAGCGGCGCGCTGATCTGTTATACTTCTGCGGATTCCGTTCTTCAGATCGCCGCTCACGAAGCGGTCATTCCGCTGGAGGAACTCTATGAAATCTGTGAAAAAGCGCGGCGCATCAGCGACCGTTATCAGATCGGGCGCGTGATCGCCCGGCCATTTATCGGGACCTCTGAGGACGGTTTTGTCCGGACGAAAAATCGGCGGGATTACAGCATTGCGCTGCCGGGTCCGACCTATTTGGAGAAGGAGCTGCCCGGTTTGGGACTGCGCGTGATCGGAGTCGGCAAGATCGGTGATATCTTTAATGAAAAGGGAATCGCGATCAGCTATCATGATAAAGGGAATGAGGCCTGCCTGAATAGGACGATTGCGCTTGCAAGGGATGCGGCAGCAGGACAAAATGATTTTGTTTTTGTAAATCTTGTAGATACGGATATGCTGTACGGCCACAGACGGGATGCGGCCGGTTATTGTGCCGCCGTATCTGATATATCGGAACGCCTGCAGGAATTGTACGGACAGATGAAGCCGGGCAACAGGCTGTGTGTTACGGCCGATCATGGATGCGACCCATGTTATAAAGGTACGGATCACACGCGGGAATACGTTCCGTTCCTGATAGCAGAGAAGGGCGGCCCGGTTCCGGGGAAAAATTTAGGCCGCAGATGCGGATTCGGCTATGCAATGGCATATACAGCGGGCTTTGCCGATGAGACGGTATGCCGTGCAGAATCAGGAGAAGGGAAAGGATGTTGAAAAATGGGCAATCATATTGTTGTGGAGAAAAAAATCAGCGAATTCCGGGTGGGCGATACGGTTCAGGGAAACTTTTACGTACGGGAATCAGAGATGAAGCAGACCACCACGAATAATAAGTATATGAATTTTACCTTCTCGGACAAAAGCGGGGAGATCAATGCTAAATTTTGGGATTGGGATGAGGATAATGCCACACGCTTCCGGGCCGGGGTGGTTGTGAAAGCCCGGGGACAGGTTATTGATTGGCAGGGGCAGCTGCAGTTTAAGATTGAACGGATTCGGCGGACGATTGAGACAGACCAGATTAAAATGGAGGATCTGATTCCGTCTGCGCCGGAATCCGGGGAGTCCATGCTTGCTTATATCGAATCCGTAGTGGATCGGATGCAGGATACACAGCTCCAAACATTTGTGCGAAAGGTGATTGACCTATACCGGACACAGCTGCTGATTTATCCGGCTGCCAAAAGAAATCATCATGCAGTGCGTTGCGGACTGCTGTACCATGTCAGTACGATGCTGAAAGCTGCAGAGGCCCTGACCCAAGTATACGGATTTTTAAATAAGGATCTTTTATATACCGGAGTTATTCTTCATGATATCGGCAAGATTTCGGAGATGAACGTAAATGCGTGCGGGCTTGTTTCAGAATATTCCGCCGAAGGGATGCTGCTGGGCCATCTGATTGAAGGCGTAAAGCTCGTTGGTCAGATCGGCGCACAGACCGGTCTTGATTCGGAAAAGATTTTATTAATTGAGCATATGATTCTGTCACATCATTATCTGCCGGAGCACGGCAGCCCGAAATTTCCGATGTTTCCGGAGGCGGAGATGCTGCACTATCTGGATATTGTAGATGCGAGAATGTATGATATGGCAAAGGTCTCAGAGGCGACGGAACCCGGTTGCTTCAGCGACAGAATTTGGTCTCTCGACAACCGGGTGATTTATAGGAGTACGATTGATAAGACTTGACGCCGGAAGCGTTGGACAGGCAGGGAAAATATGCTTCATTTGGTGACCGGAAGGGCCGGAAGCGGAAAAAGTACATATTGCCTAAAGGCATTTTCAAAGGCGGTATCTGACAGTGCGTTCGATCCTGCCTGCTATTTGATTGTGCCGGAACAGTTTACTATGCAGGCGGAACGAAAACTCCTGACTATGCGGAGCAAAGAGCTTTCCGGAGGCATGTGTCCCGGTCTGCTGGAGGATGAAGTACTCAGCTTTCGGCGCCTGACCTACCGGATTCTGAGCCGGTTCGGCGGACTGAGCAAAACAACCCTCAATCCCTCAGGCCGCGTCATGTTGCTGGTACGCGTACTGCGCAGTATTTCACCCCAGCTTCAGTATTTCCGTTCATGGGGTGAGAATCCCTTTGAATCAGCGAAACTGCTGTCTCTTTTAGAGGAATTTGAAAAATACCGCGTAACTGCCCAGACGCTGCGGACGCTTGCTGCGGGAAAAGAGGCAGACGGTACGCTGCAGGGAAAGCTTCTGGATTTGTCCCTGATTTATTCCGCATATGAGGAACAGCTGTGCAAGGAATATATGAATGAAAATGACATATACAGCATTTGTGCGGAGCGGATGGAACGGTATCAGCCGCTGAAAGGGGCCCGGGTTTGGGTCGATGCGTTTACAGGCTTTACCGCGGTTGAATACGAGGTGATTGCGGCAATGCTGAAGCAGTGCGAACAGGTGGTCGTCTGCTTATGTATGGACCGGCGTGGGGAACCGGTATTTAAGGGGATCCGGAATACCTATGATCGGCTCTGCCGTCTGGCGCAGGAGACCGGCTGCGATATCAAACGGACTGTCTTGGATGTGCCGGAGAAATCTGCGCCGCGTTACCGAAAAAATCCCTATCTCGGATATTTGGAGAAGCATTTCTGCCATTTCGGCGGTCCCGGAATGCCGGGAGTGCCGAAAAATATTTCTCTGATAGAATGCAGGACCATTTATTCCGAAGTGATTGCCGGGGCGGAGGAGATCGTACGGCTTGTCCGTAAGGAGCATTACCGGTATCATGAAATTGCAGTCATGGTACGCAATCCGGAGGATTATGAAAAAATCGTGCGGGCAGTATTTACCCAGTATGGAATTCCTTTTTTTGTTGATGTCAAGAAAGATGTAACGGATAATCCGCTGATCCGCCTGATTCTCGGCGCACTGGAGATTATTTCCGGGAACTGGCAGTATCAGTCGGTGTTTGATTTTTTGAAAACAGGTTTATATTTTGAATCCCGCGCAGAAACCGATCTCTTGGAAAATGAGGTATTGGCGAAAGGGCTGCGGGGCGAATCTATGTGGAAACAGGAGACAAACCCGTCCTGCCGCAGTCTGTATCAAGATATTTCTGCTTTTGGACGGGAATTGAAGAAATGCAAAACATTAAAAGACTGCTGCCGTGCGCTGTGCACTTTTTTAGAAAGAACCAATGTGCGGGACAAGCTCCGGCAAAAGGCGGAGGCTTTGCGCGCCGGCGGTTTCGGCGAGCTTGCGGACGAATATTTTAGAATCTGGAATATTGTTATGGAGGTCCTGAAACAGACAGCTGTTTTTTTAGGTGATGCGGCTATACACGGCTTGCCGGAAGCCGCCTCTATGACAAAGCTTATGCTACAGAATGGGTTTTCGCAGTATAAAGCGGGATTCATTCCGCAGTCTTCAGACAGCGTACAGAT
>USLW01000270.1 GCA_900555605.1 uncultured Clostridium sp.
GAATGAACTGCCTGACCGGTGAAACCGGCGCCGGAAAGTCTATTATTATCGATTCCATCAGTTGTATGCTGGGGGGAAGAACCTCCCGGGATACAATCCGCACAGGCTGCGACACAGCCTCTGTGCAGGGGGTATTTTCCGATGCTTCGCCGCTGGTGACAGAGATTCTGACAGAGTTCGGCATGGAGCCAGAGGAGGATCATACACTGATCTTATATCGGGAGTTTAACGCTGCCGGCCGCAACCTCTGCAGAATTAACGGCAGAACGGCTACCATCTCTATGCTGAAACGGATCGGTGAGGCGCTTATCGATATTCACGGTCAGCATGATAATCAGTCTTTGCTGCGTCCGGATTCCCATATGAAATTACTGGACCTGTTCGGCGGAAGCGAAATACAGACAATTTTACAAAATTATAGAAAAAAATTAGAAATTTTTAAAGAAACGCTGAATACGCTGCAAAGTCTGAACGGCGATCCGAAGGAACGAGCACGGCTTGCAGATTTGTTATCTTATCAAATCAATGAAATTGAGCGTGCCAATTTGACGGCGGGCGAGGACGATGAACTGAATGAACAAAGAATGATTTTGGCCAATGGGGAGAAAATAGCGTATGGGCTGAATAAAGCTTATGAAATCATTCTTGCGGATCATTATGAAAATGCTTCGCTGCGTGCCATGGTGAACGTTCTCAGAAATGAGATTGCGGCAATTTCCGGATATTGTACAAGATATGAGGAAATTTTAGAAAAAATAGAGGAGATGAGCTACCTTCTGGAGGATATTTCCTCTATGGTGAGCAGTGAAAAGGATGCAGCAGTCTATGAGCCGTCGATGATGGAGCAGGTAGAGGAAAGAATAGATGAGATCAATCGATTAAAGCGCAAGTATGGCGGTACGATTGAAGATATTCTCTGTTTTGCGCAGGAGGCCCGGCAGCAGCTCGCACTGCTCAGCGACAGCGAATCGAGGTGTCAGGAGCTGCTGACAGCGCTTTCCCGCATGTCGCAGGAGCTTTTGAACCTTTGTGAGGACTTGAACTTTGCACGGGCAAAGGTTTCCAAGCTTCTTGAGGAAAAAATTTGCAAAGAACTGGAGGAATTGGAGATGCGCAAGACCAAATTCCGGGTGCAGATTGATTACCGTTCAGATGAAAACAGCGAGGATTATCCGGAGTTCACAAAAAATGGCTTGGACGAAGTCGAATTTCTCATTTCCGCCAACCCCGGAGAACCCCTGAAGCCCTTGGCGAAGATTGCCTCCGGGGGAGAATTGTCCCGTATTATGCTGGCGATCAAGACGATTCTTGCGGATGTAGACAAAATTTCAACTTTAATTTTTGACGAAATCGATACAGGCATCAGCGGTCAGGCTGCCCGAAAGGTCGGCGAAAAAATGAAATGGATTTCCCGCAGGCATCAAGTCATCTGTGTTACACATCATGCGCAGATTGCTGCCATTGCGGATTATAATATATATATAAAGAAGCAATTTGATCAGGATCGCACGACGACAGAAGCAAAGCTGCTGAACTATCAGGAGAAGATTCAGGAAATCGGGCGCTTATTGGATGGCGGAAGCGCATCGGAAATCACATTGGAGCACGCAAAAGCCCTAATTGACGGGATCATTTAAGATTTTGCCATGAACTTCAATACAAGTAAGTGACAGTATAAAGGCAGCTTGAAAAGGACATTTTACATTCAGAAGGTTGGAGAAATACAGCCTTCAGTTTGTATAGGGGAGGTAAATTGATGGGATTGCCTCAAAAGTCCAAATCGTTTGCTGCTTTTATTTTTGTGATGCTTGTGATGTTGTTTGCAGGGCTTTATGGATGGAGCTATATGGAGACGCCGGAGAGCATTACCCTGATTGAAGGGCATGCTTATCAGTCGCAGACGGTCCTGCCGTGCAGCGTGTCTTCTATTCATAACGGATACGCCATGGTAAAAGCGTTTGGCATGATTCCCGTAAAAAATATGCGGGTAAATGTGATTCCGGAAACGACCGTTTTTGTGAGCGGCGCGCCCATCGGAATCAGAATGCAGTCCAAGGGTGTTCTGATTACCGGATTTGTCGGATTCCTTACACAGGGAAGCACGTATGTCAATCCGGCGAAGGATTCCGGTATGGAGGTTGGAGACCGGATTTTAGCTGTAAATGGAAAGACTGTGAACAGTGCAGATGAGCTCCTATCGGTAGTCACATCCTGCCAAGGAAAGCAGATTTCTTTGTCTGTAGAGCGGAATGGTAAAACGCGGGCCGTTCAGGTTCGGCCTTGCTGTGAAGAGGAAAGTAATATTTATAAAATCGGTGTATGGGTAAAGGACAGCGCCGCCGGCATCGGTACGCTGACTTTTTATGAAAAAGACACGGGGTTTTTCGGTGCGCTGGGCCATGGTATTTCCGACGCCTCCGGTTTGTTCCCCATTTCCGGAGGGGCGCTTCATGAGGTTGAGATTTTTGACGTTGTGAAGGGAATTCCGGGATCACCCGGTGAATTGAGAGGGTATTTCAAGAATGCTGTCGTTGGCATAGGTGCAGTGCGTGCTAACAATGAGGCTGGCGTCTACGGGGTTATATCAGAAGATTGCCGGGAACAGGTTTACGGTGTTGAAATGCAGGTGGGAGTCAGCAGTATGGTTCGTGAAGGCAAAGCCATCGTGCGGACGACCATCGGCGAGGGGGAACCGAAGGATTATGAAATCGAGATTGTGCGGGCCAACAAAAATAAGGTAACCAGCCCCAAAGGACTTGTAATCAAAATTACGGATCCAGATTTACTGGAAAGCACCGGGGGAATTGTACAGGGCATGTCAGGAAGTCCGATTCTTCAGGATGGACGGCTGATCGGAGCGGTGACGCATGTTATGATTAATGACCCAACCGTGGGATACGGAATGTTTATTGAGGGTATGCTTGCCAATAAAAACTGTATCCATACGGCAGAGAAGTCAGATATCCAATCGATTTATGAAATGGTTGCAGAGCCTGCGGCATAACGGAAAACGTATCGGATGGAACGGTCCGGCATATACGATGTCCTCAGACAGGAATTTATACGGATCTGATCACAAAGCAAAGGGACTGTTTCAAATAGAAACAGCCCCTTTTATTTTTATGCATTTTTAAATATCTGACTCATTACGCTGCGCTTTCATGCCTGCTGCGAAGAAAGACTGTCACAGTTCGTAAAAGCGTTATCTGCCACTGCTGCGCCATTGGGAATCTGAATATTCTGCAGGGCAATACAGCCGTTAAAGGCCCGTTCTCCGATGGAGAGTGTGTTTGGGGATAAATGCATGGTGACCAAACCACCGCAGCCGTTAAAAGCATAATCCGGAATTACCGTCATTGCATGCGGCACCGTGATTTCCGAAATATAGTCTGCGCTGTCAAATGCACCTCCGACAATCGATCTGACTGAATCCGGAATTGTGAGCTGATTTGCCTCGGTGGTGCATTTTAACAGCAGATTGTTGCCTGCTATAAAAAATTTTTCATTATTATAATCAAACCACTTTGTTCCGGTAAAGGCCCATGCACCAATGGTGTCTACAGATGACGGAATACGCAGTTCCTCCAAGGCGGTGCAATTATAGAAAGCATATTTGCCGATTGCGGAAACACTGTCCGGAATTGTTACGGAT
>USLW01000271.1 GCA_900555605.1 uncultured Clostridium sp.
CGGCGGCGCCGGCTGTCTGACCCATGGAGAGAAGAACAAAAGTGATGTGGATCGCTACGGCAGAGAGGCATACGAAAAGACGATTACAGATGCCATCAGTGTACTGGAATGAGAAGAAAAAGCTGCTGCAGATCCCTTTGATTTATTGTTCGAGTTAATTCGTATTTGTTTGAAATAATTTTCAAATTCGTATGGAGGCTGTTCAATTTTGCCAATTATATGTGCAAAAGGACAGCCTCCTTTCGGTCTTGTTCTGCACGGGCGCCCTAAAATGTTCCATTATTGCATATTACGACCGATTAACTGCACAATTAAATTGATTATAATATGCAGTTAACCGATTTTTACGTAGCTTTCATAAGAATCAATTGAACATGTACTCATAATGTGGTAAACTACTGAGCAAGCTGTGAGTTTATCATTTTACAAGGGAGATGCGGTATGAGAACATATGATTACAGAACATTGGATAATCTGCCCATTCCCAACGACATTGTTGCTTATATCGCACAGATTCATGAGTACAAGGGCCGGCAGTCCATGCTGGACCCCGGCCGGGCGGATGTGTTGGAGGCTTTGGTTGAGGTGGCAAAAATTCAAAGCACAGGTGCTTCCAACCGAATTGAGGGTATCCGGACCAGCGATAAACGACTGCAGGAACTGGCCGGAACACAGGTACAGCCGAAAAACCGGGATGAGGAAGAAATTCTCGGATATCGGTGCGTATTGGATACCATTCATGAGAGTTATCCTTATATTCCGGTAAATGCCAATGTGATCCGGCAATTGCACCGTGATCTGTATCGTTTTTCTCCGCAGAGCTTTGGCGGTCAATTTAAAAATACGGATAATGTGATTGAAGAGACGGATTCGGCAGGAAATCAGTCGGTACGGTTTCAGCCGCTGCCGGCCTTTGAGACGCCGGCTGCTGTAGAGGCGCTTTGCAAAGCGTATACGGAAGCGGTCTGCCGGGGAAAAACGGATCCATTGCTGTATACGATGGTATTTGTTTTAGATTTTTTATGTATCCATCCGTTTCTTGACGGCAACGGCAGAATGAGCCGCCTGCTGACACTGCTGCTTTTATATCAGAACGGTTATGTGGTCGGAAAATATATCAGTCTCGAAGCGCTGATAGAGAAAACCAAAGAAGGCTATTACCGCAGTCTGCAGCAGAGCTCTACGGGCTGGCATGAAGCGCAGAATGATATCTGGCCCTTTATACGATATATGCTGGGAATCCTGCTGGCTGCATACCGCGATTTTGAAAACCGGGTTACAGTGGCTGCTGTCGGTAAAATGACAAAGGAGCAGCGGGTGCGGAAGGCTGTGGAGGAAACGCTCGGTCTGTTTACCAAAGCCGAAATTATGGAACATTGTCCTGATATCGCGATGACAACAGTAGAAAAGGTGCTGGCGGATATGAAGCGCGAGGGCTTGATCACTGCAACCGGCACCGGCCGGGGGGCGAAATGGCGGAAGCAATGAGACCGGAAAGTGCCGCGGCCGGCGGCCTTTTTCAGAAGCGATACGATCTTCATTTTTTAGAGGCTTACAGCAGCGAAGAGCTGTTTTATAAACGTTATTATGAGCTTCGGGCGCAGCCGGAGGCCCTGCGCACATTTTTAGCGCCGTATCCGGTAGCGGATTTTTGGCTCCCGGAAATCAACAGCGCGCATCAGAAGGCAAATCAGGTTCATACGATTTTTGATTATTTTGATGACGACATTATGGTTACGAAGCATACCCGCTTTTATCCGCTGTTTGTTCATAAGCATGTTTTTTTTGAAATTATGGTAGTGATCAAAGGCAGCTGTGAGAACACGGTGGGCGGCCGGAAGCTGCATATGACTTCAGGTGACATCTGTATCATACCGCCGGGGGAGATTCATACCATCGGCATATTTGACGACAGTATCGCGATTAATATTCTGATCAAGCGGGAAACCTTTGACGATGCATTTTTCTCATTACTGCCCAAAGAACACTTTTTGACGGATTTTTTCAGAAAAAATCTCTATCTTGACGAACATATTCCCGATAATTACGTACTGATCCGCATTGAGGAGGATCCCCCTGCAGAGACTGCAATCTGTGCGTTGATTTATGAGGATTTAGTCCGGCACAGAAATATGCCCCAGAAAGAAAATGCCCTTTTAAAGAAAAATCTGGTTCTGACAATTTTGAATTATTTTGCGTGCTACCGGAACGAGAACCGGAACATGGTAAAGATCAGCAGCGGAAATCCGGAGAAAATGAACGAGATTCTGAAATATATCTATGATCGGCATGCCACTGCCTCCCTGGAGACGGCTGCGGCCCATTTTCATTATTCGCCGCAGCATCTTAGTAAAATGGTTCTTGAAAGTACGGGCTTTTCCTTTATTCGTATCCTTCAGAAAGCAAAAATTGCCCAAGCGTGCTTTCTGCTGGCTACCACAAAAATGAAGATCTGTGATATTCCCAGCGTTGTCGGCTATGACAGCCTGCTGTATTTTAATCGTATTTTTAAAAAAGAAATGGGTGTTACGCCCAGCCGGTACAGAAGCCTGTACGTCAATCATATTCCGCGGCAGTAATCGCTGCAAAGTTACAAAAAATTTATATTTTTTCGGGATTTGTATATAGGTTTTTGACACGGATCTTAAGAAATGTATGTGTTTTGTGCTGGATATGTGACTATCTGTGAATTTATTTTCCGCTTTATAATATAAAATAGCTTGCACTTGATTGGAGGTTATTTTATGAAAAAGAAGTGGATTTTTATTTTAACGGCTATGCTCGCGGCAGTTTTCTGCGGACAGCTCCCGGAGGTCCATGCGGCGACATTTTCCTTTGAGGAGCCGTATGTGGATTATGATGTGGGAGCCACCATGGAGGATGTGTATATGTCCTCTGAATGGATTAAAATATTCGGCGCGGGGAATGCGGCGGTACAGGGCGAAGAGAATCGATATCTGCATGTCAACGGATATTTCGCCATGGAATACGCTGCCGTATTGGACGAGGATGTTGACGCTTACAGTGTTTCCTGCGATATGCGGATATTAGAGAACGGCGACGGCGTCGGGCTGTTTCTGCGTTCCGGCTATCTGGTCTATAAAGATAATGTCGCCTGGCATCATATGGCGGATCCTTATATGTTGCCCATGCATTACTACGAATGGGATTGGTATGCGGAAAACGGCGGCAAAAACGGCCCTTCCGGAATCGGCTCGTCAGGCATCGTAATCATGCCGGAACTTCGGGAAGGGACAAACGGGGTCATCAGGATTCATTTTAAAACGCATGAAGCGGACGGTCTCAATGTAGGAAATATCAGCTATTCGTTTGACTCTCCCGTGCCGGTTTCGGAATTTTTCAAGATCACCGCAGAAGAACGTGATTCTGTGATTCGCATTTCCGTCAATTCTGAGCTGCTGGCGACGATTGCATTTTCCGGTGACGATGTTTATGAGGATGACTTCTTTCATGATGCTCCGGCGGATTTCAGAGAGGTATATTATAAAAATGCAGTGCTGAAGGATGCTGCCGGCAATGAAGTGCTTAGCCTCGACAATGCGAGAATCGCTTTGGACGGAAAATTCGCCTTTGGCTCCAGAAAGGGC
>USLW01000272.1 GCA_900555605.1 uncultured Clostridium sp.
TGGAAGCGCAGCTTTGTGAACGTCTCGGGGTGGCGCATATGGTGCTGTCGGCAACCGGCCATTTGGCACTGGATGCCGCACTGCGGGCGCTGAACCTGTCGGGAGAGGTGATCACAACTCCATTTACCTTTGCTTCTACTGCCCATGCGGTTTCCATGAACGGACTGACGCCGGTTTTTTGTGATATCAAAGAAAGCGACTGTACGATAGACGAGGAAAAGATCATCCCGCTCATCACGGATAAAACCTGCGCGATCCTGCCCGTTCACGTATACGGATTTCCCTGCAACACGGAACGGATTGCAGAAATCGCAGATACATACGGTTTAAAAGTGATCTATGATGCAGCACATGCTTTCGGCGTTACTGTGAATGGAAGAGGAATCGGTTCCTTTGGAGATGCGTCTATGTTCTCCTTCCACGCAACGAAAGTTTTTCACACCGTGGAAGGCGGCGGCCTGGCCTTTGGAGACGAGACGCTGCGGCCCCGGCTTGCGGCGCTGCAGAATTTCGGCCTTACTTCTAAAGAGGATGCCTCTTATGTGGGGTATAATGCAAAAATGACAGAGTTCCACGCTGCCATGGGATTGGCAAACTTAGAGACGCTTGACTGTCAGATTGCGCAGCGCAGGCTGCTTGCAGAGCATTACATCCGCCGGCTCTCCGGCGTTCCGGGAATTCGTGTGTTTTCATGGAGCAATGATCGGATTCTATATAATTACAGCTATTTTCCCGTGTTGTTTGATGATAGCGTGCTGGCCGTGAACCGGGATGAAATCGCGTTCCGCATGGAACGGGAATATCAAATATACGTACGGAAATATTTTTATCCGCTGCTCAGCGACCTGACCTGCTATCGGTCCGCATATCAAAGCGCCGATACGCCTGTTGCGCGGAAAATCGCCGCCCGGGTTTTGACGCTGCCCCTGTACGCGGAGCTGACGCTGGAGGAGGCGGACGCGGTCTGTGATGCAATTTTAACGATTATATCGGATCGGCGCTGCCTCCCCCAAAAGGCCGCTGCATGTAATGAAATAAATACAGCGCCTCAGCGAGATACCCATCTGGGCTAAAATCTGGCGGGGAAGTCTGCACCGCCTTCCTGCCTCCACGATTTTCCGCGCATATACAGGCTGATCCCCGGTACCCCGGGAAAAGCGGAAAACCGTATTTCGGGGGCTATTTTTTCGATTGACTTACGGATCCCTTTTCCTTATAATAGAGCAACAATCAGAGATGGTATGATAAAGAACGCCAAATACAGGTACCGCGGAATGAGAATAAAAATGGGAGATATGAGCGCCGGAGCGCATCGAAAAGGAGACAAAGGAGGGATCCATATGGATTTTTTTGATAGGTATATTGATTTAAAGGCACGGGTGGCGCCTTTTAAAACAAAAGAGGACTTTGAATATGTGAAAACCACGGCTGCGGTGGACGCCCTGGCGGACCGGGCGGACCTGATTCATCGGGGGGCCGTGCCTGCGGGAGGCGTTGGCTATCCGGAAGGGCTGGATGAGGAAAATCTGTTTAACCGCGCATTGGCTTATGTGGAAGCGCTGGAGCGGGGAGAGCTTCCGCTGAAAGGAAAATTCGCGGAACCCGGCGGCGCCTTTGTGGATCATTGCTTTATCGAGCATGCAGGCAGAATGCACGTATTTTACAATCGATCCTTTATCGGCTATGATTGGCCGGAGCGGTTCGGGGATACCATCGGCCATGCGGTAAGCGACGACCTGCTGCATTGGGAGATCAAGCGGCCGGCGGTAACGACGCAGAAAGGCGGTATTGACAGCTATCAGGTGTGGTCGCCCGCTGTCCTTGCGCATAACGGAGAATTCTGGATGTTCTATACAGGCGTCAACAAAAATGTGGCACAGGCCGTATGCCTTGCCAAATCTAAAGACCTAAACAGCTGGCAGCGGTATGAAGAAAATCCGATTTATATTCCCGGAGATTGGTGTCCCTGGGATGCCTCCCATTGGTCCGACTGCAGAGACAATATGGTGTTCCGGGATGACGACGGTACATTTTACATGTATTTCTGTACATCGTATAAGCGGGAGGACGGGACTGCCCGGGGCGCCACGGGGATTATTAAATCAACGGATCTTTATCATTGGGAAGATGTAGACAGGTTTGACTTTCCCTCCTGCAGACATGTCCCGGAATCGCCCTTTCTGATCAAACACGGCGGTTTGTATTATTTCTTTTATACCAACTGCGGAAAAGGCACTGCCTATGCGGTCTCTGATAACCCGGTCAGCGGCTGGCAGGATATGGGGCTTTTGATCGGCGACGAGAATCATACGGGGGATACCGCTCATGTGCCGTCCTGCAGTGAAGTATTTCAATTTAAAGGAAAATGGTACATCTCCTACGCAACGCGCATACCGGGCTGGGAGCAGTATCTGCAGCTGAAGGAATTTTTCTGGAACAGTGACGGCACCGTCAGCACAGGAAACGATATTACGGAATAAGGAGCGGATCAGAGAATATGTGTAAGCCCCATCATGACGAAAATTTTTGGGAAGGTAAAACGTTAAGCTTTTTAGGAGACAGTATTACTGCATTTGAAAATTACCAGTACAAGGTACAGCAGCTGCTGCAGGCCGGCGCTGTAAACAGCTATGGTCTGGCAGGCAGCACGATTTCCGGCCCGTCGGAATGGAGCTTTGTCGGACGGGCGCCGGCAGTGGCGACAGATTCGGATCTGGTCTTCGTATTTGGCGGTACCAATGACTATCATTATAATATGCAAATAGGAACCTTTTCTGATGCGGCGGAATGGAATTCCGGGGAAGATCACGGAACAAAAGCCCGGGAAACCTTTTACGGTGCATTGGGTTTCCTGTGTCGGGTCCTGAAGAAACAGTGCCCGCGGGCCCAGATCGTATTTGCCACGCCGCTCCAGCGGATCATGGAGGCGGAATCGGGAGAAAACGGCATCAATCAGCTTGGCTATCGCTTGGAGGATTATTGCCGCGCCATCCGGGAGGTGTGCGGAGCATACGGGATTGCGGTGGCTGACTTGAACCGGAACAGCCGGATTACCGAAGAGACAGCGGCACAATATTTGTATGACGGTCTGCACCCCAATGAGGAGGGCTTTGTGATATTGGCCGGCGACATTGCGGCGGAACTGATGAAATAAATCGGCATCCGCCTCCGGAAAGTGACGAAAGGTCCATCGCAGCGGCGGATTTCAGATTGATCTTTACAGACTGGCGGATCTCAATTGCTCAGCCGGGTTCCTATGCCCGGCTGAGCGCTTATCCGGTATTTCCCGCTTTACTTTTTGCCTGATAGGTGTTAATATAACTAATGGCGTTTTATGCCTTTATATATTTAAAATATATAAATCAAGAGATATCTATACAGGAGGCTTGCAACATGAACAGAAAAAAGATTTCCATGGACGGGAATACCGCCGCGGCGCATGTGAGCTATGCGTTTACGGAAGTGGCGAGTATCTATCCGATCACCCCTTCCAGCGTAATGGCGGAGCTTACGGATGCCTGGTCTGCTACAGGGCTGAAAAATGTGTTCGGCGACAATGTAAAAGTAATCGAGATGCAGTCCGAGGCCGGTGCGGCGGGTACCG
>USLW01000273.1 GCA_900555605.1 uncultured Clostridium sp.
GGTGCTGTAGCCATTATGGAAATCCGGGCGAGACAGTTGGAGACGCGTGATTTTCATGCGGTAAAGGCCTTGTGGAAGATTTGCTTTGACGATTCCGAGGGCTTTATAGACTGGTTTTTTCGTAACCGCTATATACCGGATTTTTCCGCGTGTGCGGAATTGGACGGGAAGCTGATCAGTGCAATGCAGTCGATTCCGCTTTCAATCCGTATCCGCGGAAAATGCGTGCCCGGAGCGATGATTGCAGGAGTTTCAACAGATCCGGCCCATCGGGGAATCGGTGCAATGTCTGTTATGTTCCGTTACTTTATGAAAGCCATGCGGAACAAGGGAATTGTGGTGACGCCCCATACGCCGGCTGTTTTGCCGACCTTTTTTTCAAAAGGACATTTGCCTGTAACCGATACGGCCTATCTTACGCTGCGCTGTCCGCAATCCGCGCCGGATGCGGCAGGACCGCGTTTGACTCTGCTTCCGGAGGCGCGTTTGGCTTCTTTATATACGGTATATCAAACCTTCAGCCGCCGTTATTCGGGAATCGTTGCGCGTTCATTCGGCGACTTAAGCGAAAATGCGGAATACGACGCCGCGAAAGACGCACAGGCTCATAATGAACTCGAGATCAGCCGTACCCGGAGGCATATGCAGCCGTAAAGCATTCCGATTCAGAGGTCTATTGTGAAGAATGCGTTGCGTTGGATGCAGGCGCAGAGCATAGACTTCTGATGGCTGCCGCCAATGATTTCCCGGGAAATATTCTGCGGATAAAGCTTCCGCCGGATACTGCAATTGACACCCTTCTGCGAAAGGAAGGCGTTCCGGAGGGCTTTCGGCTTGAGAGAAGGCCGCAGGGCGTCATGGGGCTTGCAAATGCCGGAGCTTTGCTGCAGATCCTGTTTTCCGATCTTCCGCAAAGTGAGACAGGATTGATGATCCGGATTACGGATTCCTGTGTGACCGAAAACGAAGGCTGCTATACGATCTGCGGGGTACGGTCTGAGGCTGCGCCTCACATTTCCATACCTGCGGGGCTGCTGGTACAGCTGCTGTGCGGCTACCGGAGCCTTTCTGCGCTCCGGACAGCACATCCGGATTTGATTGCTGTTTCTGACGAGGGCGCTGCCTGTGCGCTATCGGCGCTGACTCCCGGACATCAATGCTATATCATTGATGAATATTAAAATGCGGCGGGATTTACAAGAAATCATTTGCGTGGACGTTTTTGTGAGAAAAGGCAAAATATGCCTGTAAATGCTGCATTTTGAAACTTGCATCTTATATCACGGACTGATATAATAAATTAATTGGAATTGTTTCAGCAGTCCTTTGCTGGGGCGATTTCCTTTTATCTATTCATTTACAGCAGAGAGGTAGTGAGGTTATATGGCTAAAGTTACATTTCGGGAAGATCGATGCAAAGGCTGTAAACTATGTGTGGATGTATGTCCTAAAAAAATCGTTTTTATCCAGGACGATGTATTGAACGGAAAAGGATATCATCCGGCAGGGGTAAAGGATATGGAAAAATGTATCGGATGTGCCTTTTGCGCAACGATATGTCCGGATTGTGTCATTACGGTAGAAAGGTAGGAGCACAGATATGAGCGAAAAGTTGTTGATGAAGGGAAACGAAGTGATTGCCGAGGCGGCTCTGCGCGCAGGATGCAGACACTATTTTGGATATCCCATTACGCCGCAGACAGAAATTTCACATTATATGGCTAAAAAAATGGAACAGAACGGCGGCGTGTTTGTTCAGGCTGAGAGCGAAGTCGCCGCAATTAATATGGTATACGGTGCGGCCAGCGCCGGTGTGCGGGCGATGACTTCTTCCTCCAGCCCGGGAATCAGCTTAAAGCAGGAGGGGATTTCTTATTCTGCCTGTGCGGAACTGCCGATGGTGATTATTGATATCATCCGCTGCGGTCCGGGGCTAGGCGGAATCCTCCCGGCGCAGTGCGACTATTTTCAGATCGTAAAGGGCGGCGGACACGGAGATTACCGTCTTGTTGTTTTTGCCCCGTCCAGCGTGCAGGAAATGTATGAACTTGTGGTGGATGCATTTAATGTGGCGGATCAGTACAGAACCCCTGTCGTAGTGCTCGGAGACGGTTATCTGGGACAAATGATGGAAGCGGTTGAATTCCGGGAGCAGGAGCCTGTTATTAAGGTGGAGAAGCCTTGGGCGACCTCTGGCAGTAAAATGGAACGGGAACATAATGTCATTACGTCAATTTACATAGAAGCCGATGATCTGGAGGCGCACAATAACCGTTTACAAGCCAAATACCGGGAAATTGAAAAGGCGCAGGTACGTGCCGAAATATATAACTGCGACAATGCCGATGTCATTGTTGCCGCTTACGGAACGGTTGCACGGATTGTAAAAAATGTCATTCAGGATGCGGCAAAAGAGGGAATTCGGGTAGGACTGATCCGTCCGATTACCCTGTGGCCTTTCCCGAAAGAAGCATTTGAACGTTATGCGGAGGTCCCGAAGGGTTTCCTGACAGTAGAAATGAGCGCCGGTCAGATGATTGAAGATGTAAAGCTGGCTGTCAATGGTAAAAATACGGTTGATTTTCACGGAAGAACAGGCGGAAACGTACCTGCTCCGAAGGATATTCTGGATAAAGTACGTGAAATTGCCGGCCGTAAATAAACTGTGAAAGGATGGGGATTACCATGAGTATTGTATTTCAAAGACCGCATGCATTAATTGATAAACCGCTGCACTATTGCCCCGGCTGCACCCACGGGATCATACATAGGCTGGTTGCGGAAGTAATAGATGAATTACAAATTGAGGGCCGGACCGTCGGCGTATCGCCGGTGGGCTGTACCTATAATAATTATGAATATTTTAACTGTGATATGGTTCAGGCCGCACACGGCCGTGCGCCGGCTGTTGCGACGGGACTGCGCAGATCACTGCCGGATAATGTGGTTTTCACTTACCAAGGGGATGGCGATCTGGCGGCCATCGGTACGGCTGAGATCGTACATGCTGCCACGCGGGGAGAAAAAATCACGACTATTTTTGTAAACAATGCAATTTACGGTATGACCTCCGGCCAGATGGCGCCTACGACATTGGTAGGACAGGTTACAACAACAACACCGTTTGGCAGAAAACCGGAATTGCACGGCTTCCCGGTACGGGTTTGTGAAATGCTGTCCACGCTTGAGGGCGCGGCCTATGTAGAACGGGTTGCGGTAAATACCGTGCCGAATATTAAAAAAGCAAAGGCTGCCATCAAAAAAGCTTTTCAGGTTCAGATGGCAGGCCTTGGCTTTTCGATTGTTGAAGTTTTATCAACCTGTCCGACAAACTGGGGCATGAATCCTGCGGCCTCTCTGAAATGGCTGGAGGAAAATATGATACCGCATTATCCGCTGGGCAATTATAAAAATGTAGAAGTGTAAGCAGAAAGGGTGGATGAAGTATGATGAATCAAGTAATCTTGGCCGGCTTTGGCGGGCAGGGGATTTTGTCTATGGGACATTTTCTGGCTTACGCAGGTCTGCATGACGGAAAGAATGTATCATGGCTGCCGTCTTACGGTCCGGAAAAACGAGGCGGTTCGGCAAACTGCCCTGTCAT
>USLW01000274.1 GCA_900555605.1 uncultured Clostridium sp.
TGACTGCCGCACCTTCCAGCTCCCATCGGTAGTAAAATGACGGAATCCATTGATCCGTACGCTGCCAATGGACGCCCCTCATGGGTTTTCCGTTTGCCTCTGCCGTAAAGCGTACAGTCCAATCCGTATGGAGCATCAGATAGGCGCCCAGCGGATTTTTCCGCGTATCGCCGTCTGCCCACGACATCACCACCTGATCCGTTTCGGCATCGAGCAATGTTTTTCTGCTGGCATCCGGAAGTGCGACACACAAGCGGTGCGGTACGGAAAATGCGTGGTGAAATGTCACATTAGTCCGTGCGTTTTCTGTCTGTTTCATAAAGCCCTCCGTTCGGCTGTCCGGTCCGCCGGTAATCATTCGGCGTGCAGCCCATATATTTTTTAAATTTCCGGTGAAAGTGCTCTGCGTTTTCATAGCCTACCATTCTGCTGATATCCCCTGCCGTATAATTGGTGCTGACCAGCAAATTGCAGGCCTGCTCAATCCGGATCTTCTGCAGCAGTCCGATAAATGTATTTCCGCAGCCCTTGCGGATCAGGCCGCTCAGATGCTGCGGCGTATAATGGAATGCTTCCGCCGTGCTGCGGAGCGTCGCATTTTTATAGTGGATCCGTATATACCGCAGAATTTGTGAAATCACGGGAATCTTGGCATCCGTCTCTCCCGAAATCTCGATGTGCTCCGTATGGTTCCGTAAAATGTAGTGAAATACCGACATCAGAAGCTGTCTGGTTAGCTCGCCCGCATATGCCCTCTTCTGCAGGCCCTCCATACAAAGAAGATCCAACACCGTATGCAGCCTGTCGTCTCCCTCGGTATGAAATAAAATATAGTTTCCCGCATCATGCTTATACAGCATTTTGATAAAATGCATGGTAAGCACATTATCGTCCTTCATCAGCGACAGAAAGGTCTCACAGAAGGTTGATTTGCGGATCATAATATTCAGAAGCAGCGTCTGATCATCAAACACTCCCACCGTATGCCATACGCCGGGAGAGATGATACAGATATCGCCTTCCCGCAGGAGCACCTTCCCGCTTTCAAAGCAGTTGTCGCATTGTCCCCGCATCACATACATCATCTCTAAAAACGTGTGCCGGTGTCTGACCGCAGGAGAATAGCGCGTATGCTTATTAATGCTGATATCATCGCCCAAGGTTTCAAATAAGGATTTTTCCTCGTCCAGTTCAAAAGGCTCCGGCGGATGGAATTCCGGGAGCCACATACCCCTTTTCTCCCGATCAGCGCGCTCCAGTTTATAATTCTCCAAAAATACCGCCAGCAGCTGCGGGTCCTTCTTCGCATAAAAATACGCCCGGTAGAAGAGCTCAACTTCATGAAACGGCAGCAGATACGTAAAAAGCTCATATGATATATCCATGCGCAATCTCCTTCCCGGCGTGCAGAACGGAGATTCTCCGCACGCATTTTTCAAGTTAATCATATTATAACCGAAGACAAAGGACAATTGCATATAAAAAGGAATACGGATTGATCTTTTTTCAGAATTCCGTATTCCTTTTGCACGATTGCATTTTTTCGCGCATTTTATATTGACAGCCCTGCCCAATCATATATACGGCTGATGATGGAGGCCACGTCCGGCAATTTGTCTTCCTGCCACTGTATGCCCTCTGGCGGATAAAAGCAGAGGGGGGATTCAGCAGGAATCCCCCCTCCGCGCTTTCCGGCGCTTATTCCCGGAACAGCTCAGACAGCTCATCCTGGCAGATGGGCTTCATTCCGTTTTTGTTAAGGACTTCAACGGCTTTGCTGTTGTCCGCCACGCGGAAGATCATGTAGGCATGATTCTTTTTCCGTGTAATAAAGGCATAGGCATATTCAAGATTGACGCCGCCGTCTCCGAGCATGCCTAAAACCGCATCAATGCTGCCGGGCCGGTCCGGCATTTCCACCGCCAATACCGGAGTAACCGAACAGACATAATCCGCTTCCTTCAGTACGCAGACTGTTTTATACGGATCGTCCACAATAATTCTGAGAATGCCGAAATCCTTGGAATCCGCAATGGACAGTGCCCGAATATCAATCTTATTCTCCTGCAGATGTTTTGTAAGCCCTGAAAGCTGCCCCGGCTTGTTTTCCAAAAACACGGAAATCTGTTTTACCGTCATTTTACTCCGCTCCCTTCCGTTCTTTTAATATAAGTTCCGTTTGTCGATGACGCGCACGGCCTTTCCTTCGCTGCGGGTAATGCTTTTCGGCGCCACCAGCTTTACTACGGCGTAAATACCGAGCATCGCTTTCATGGCCTCAACCAATTCCTTCTCCTTCACCGCAACCTGTGAAATGGTATCGGAGAACATCTCCGGCGTCATCTCCACTAAAACGTCGAGCTTGTCGCTGTTATTTTCCCTGCTGACGACAATCTGATAATTTGCCGGATAGCCCTTGTTCAGCAGCACGGTCTCAATCTGAGACGGAAATACATTGACGCCTTTGACAATCAGCATATCATCGCTGCGGCCCATGGGCTTGCTCATCTTTACATGGGTTCTGCCGCAGGAGCACTTTTTGCGGGTCAGTACGCAGATGTCCCGTGTTCTGTACCGGATCAGCGGAAACGCTTCCTTTGTAATACTGGTGAAAACCAGCTCGCCCTTTTCTCCGTCCGGCAGGACCTCTCCTGTCGCCGGGTCAATGATCTCTGCAATAAAATGATCCTCATTAATATGCATACCGGTCTGTTCGCTGCACTCAAAGGATACGCCCGGCCCTGATATTTCCGTCAGGCCATAAATATCATACGCTTTGATTCCTAATTTATTCTGAATATCCTGCCGCATTTCCTCGCTCCAGGCCTCTGCCCCGAAAATACCGGCCTTCAGATGAATCTGATCGCGCAGCCCTCTTTCACAGATGCTTTCCGCCAGGTACGCCGCATAGGACGGCGTGCAGCAGAGAATCGTAGAACCGAGATCACACATAAACTGAATCTGCCGCTCCGTATTTCCGGAAGACATCGGCAGGGTAAGGGAGCCCACCTTGTGAGAGCCGCCGTTCAGTCCGGGGCCTCCGGTAAATAAACCATACCCATAGCTGACATGCACCACGTCGTCCTTTGTCCCACCGGCCGCCACAATGGCCCGCGCACAGCAATCATCCCACAAATCAATATCATGCTGTGTGTAAAATGCCACTACACGCCGTCCGGTCGTTCCGCTGGTGGACTGAATCCGCACACAGTCTTTCAGCGGCATCGCCAGCAGTCCGTACGGATATGCTTCCCGCAGGTCATCCTTTGTAAGAAACGGAAGCAAATGCAGATCGTCCACTGATTTGACATCCTCCGGCCGGACGCCCTTCTGGTCCATTAAATTCCGGTAATACGGCACATTTTCATAAACATGCCGTACGGTTTTGACAAGGCGCGCATCCTGCCAGGCTTTGATTTGTTCCCGGGAAGCGCATTCAATCTCAGGCTGATAATAGCGTTCCATATGTAAAGATCCCTTTCCTTTCATAGCTGAAGGTTTATTTTACAACTATTCTGTTATTATATCAGCAATATTTTTCCGCTTCAAGCCGCAAATCCGCCAAAACCGGAATCACTCCGGCAAGACCGGATGCG
>USLW01000275.1 GCA_900555605.1 uncultured Clostridium sp.
CGGACATTTCAGCCGCTTTAATATCAGTTTTCGCCGCAGCGCGGCTGTTTTCTTATGATACTGCGTATTTGCCGTATTCCCTCCGGCATTCAGAATTTCCGCCAGCAGACGCGCGCTTTTCATTGCATAGCTGATGCCCTCAAGAGAGCTTGGACTGATCAGTCCGGCGGCTTCACCGATCAAAAACAGATTATCATGACCGGTCGCGAAATCACGAAAGCTTTTCGGACGCAGAACCAGACATGCCTCCGTCTTATCCGGCTGACCGTTTCCTCGGATGAAACCAAGTGCAATCAAGCGTCTCTTTTGATTTTCAAAGCGTTCTCTGGCATTTTTCATCGGATATGCGCCGCCGAATACAAACGTATGGTCCTTGCAGATGCCCCAGCTGTAACAGTCTGTACTCTCAGAATCAAAGATGCAGGAGTAAAAAGGATTTTGCAGACCTGAACTGAAGTGCTGCTGGATGGAGAGATAACAATTCATTTTCTTTCGGGGAAATGCAAAGCGGCGCACAATGGATTTTGCACCGTCTGCGCCGACTATGATTCCTGCGTGGATCGTATTTGTATGGCCGCCCTCCGCATATGTCAGACAGTAGCCGTCCTCTTTTCTTTCAATGTCTGTACAAGTTGCCCCGTGACGGATTTCAACACAGGGCGGTATCAAGGATTTCAGCCACAAGTCGAATTTATGCCTGTCCATATTGATATATGCGCGCTGATAAAAGCGTAAGATTCCCGTATCTAAATCAATGGTGCGCACGGAAAATACCTGTGGGTCCACCAAAATTTCTTTTTGCAGATTCAAGCCCATTTCTGCCATGGTTTTTTGCGCATCCGGTGCCAGCAGACCGCCGCAGGGCTTATGAAATCCGTTGCTGCCGCTCTTTTCCTTTTGGTCCAATGCAATGACTCTAAAATCTGCCGACCGGAGCAGGCGGGCAAGGGGTGCTCCGGCCGGCCCTAATCCTACAATTGCAATATCCCAGCGTTCTTCCATAGAATCGGCTCCTTTATGAATTTGCATTGTTATCATATTGTATTTTTCGGAAAGCGTCAACTCCGGGCGCAGAAGTTTGCCGCAAGAGATGCTGCCTTTGGCTGGAATCAGGCTTAGCAGAAACAGCAAAGGTCCTGTGTTAGGCAGGGCCGAGGAAAAACAGCGCTTCGCAGCAATACGGAAACGGCATTCTGCCGTCCGCTTCGGCCGAAAGCTTTTGTACGGTCTGTTTCTCATTTACACTTACGTGAAAGGGAATTCCGTGATAGGTTAGTTCGCGGACCCAATCCTGCGGCACGTCCTTCTTCATATGGCAAAACATGATTTTTCACGCCTTCTCTTCATGCTTTGATAGGTCTGCTTCCTTCGTTCATATATATCATCAAAATACAGAGATACAAGGAGAATGCCGATATGAAAATGGATAAAAAACGAGAGGCTCTGTCAGATACGGCAGCTGCTTCCCAAACAGGTGATCATATCAGAGCAGGAGCCCTTTACCGTAAACATCATACTGAAATCTGAACAGCCGTTGGTACGTGCAAGTTTCAGCACAATGCGGTTCAGGCCTTTTTTGAATGCAATCGATTTCCTGTGTACATTTTCCGGCGTCCAGCTCTCGGTCCCGCTGCGTTCTGCCATTAGAATTCCGTTCAGCCAGAATTTAAATTTGTCAGAATGCCCGATTTGGATGCACATGGTCATGTCCTCCGGCACATACAGGTCCCGGACCAGGTAAGCAACACAGGGACCGCGGAATCCAAAAAGATCTGAAAAAGAAAAACGGTCGCAGCAGATGGATTTTACGATTCCTTGATAAAGGGGATGACCGGCAAGGGCAGCGGGAAGCGGCTGTCCCTCCAGCAGCTGTGCTTCCAGATACGGCTGATCCCAGTCCGCTTTCATATTCAGGTGAAACTGCCGTGTAACCTCTGACCGTTCGTCTTCTGTTTCACCGTGGAGCCCGGCATAGTAGGATTCGCATGCAGCAGGCGGCGCAACATATGTTACGTTCTCCCAGAAGGGACCGTAAACCCGCCAGAGCTGAGCGCCTGCAAAGCCGAATTCCGCTGAAATAGGCGCTTTGTCTTCCGTCTGGATTTCTGCCTTTATGATATTTTTATTCATCAGGACAGGAAGCGCCGCCGATGTCCGGACTGTAATGGGAATCATCGCTTCTGCCTCCGGCGCGGCGCTGAAATCCACCCGTTCAGGTGAAATGATTATGCCGTCCGGTGCGGTAAAGGTCACAACTCCCTGCAGAGGATGCGCCTCGGCTGCAATATGAAACACGGCGCGGCCCGTCTGATCCGGCGCAAGGCAGGGACAGTCGTTTTCATAGACGACGGACCAAGTTAGGGGCGCCTGCGTTTCTGCGGCAGCAGGCACAGCAGGTGCATGTTCAATTGATACACAGCTGTTCTGCCGGGCAAACCGGAGGGCGGCCAATGCGGTATCTTCTGCCAGATCCCACACCCTGTCTGATCTGCGGGTTGTGTTGACGCTGAGAATATAGCGCTGCTCGGCAAAGCCGTGCTTTTTCATAATTGCTTTGCCGCCTTGTAAAATGCCGATGACCGCGCCTACCGTAGCGCAGGTGCAGTCAGTGTCAAATCCGCAGTTCAGAGCCATCATTGTGGTATCGAGCAGATCTTCTCCACCCAGCAGCAATGCAATCACAGTAATTCCCATATTCTGATACATATTTGTACAGTCCGGATGTCCGTAGTCCCGCAGCACCTTTGCAAATACCGTATGCGGGTCTTCAGATTGCCTGCACCAGGAGAGAATATTTCGGATAAGACCGGCAAACCGCGTGTCCGGATCAATATATGCTAAGGCAGCCTCAACGAGTTCCCGGAGCGTGCCTTCGTGTGTAAATGCCAGCGCCTCCAGCGCAGCAAGATATTGTTCTGCAATGATCGATTCCCCGTAATGATCGAGACATCCGTCCAGGGAAGACAATTCAGCAGCAAGCTTCCCGTCGCCCGGGGCGAGACATGCCCAGATTTCCGAACGAATCGGACAGCCCATCCCGTCAATATAAAAATTATTGTTGAATTTTCCGGAAAGCGGCGGCGCAATCCCCAAGGCATAATTCTTTTTGAAGGTTGCATATTCGCCGGGGGCGTACGGGCATTTTTCATAAAAGATATCCGCCAGATCGCGGGAAGTGACGTCCGGACCTTTCTTTTCAACTGCTTCCAGCCACAGTACCTGCAGATCCAGATCGTCATTGGGCAGCATATTTTCAATCAGCTTTGGATCATAAGCTACCTGGAGCGTTCCTTTATACCCCTCGTATGGTGCGCCGATCGTACCGGAGACACATTTTCCGATCCAGCAGCCATATACTTTGTCTAAAAAACGTTCCCATTCCATCTTCACTTTCATATTGCATTCCTCATTTCTGTTTTATACTTCGCGTACTGCAAAAATAATGATATACGAAGTGCGTGAAAAAGAGAGTGATGGGATATAAGAAATCATTATGACGTTTTTTAACACTTTAAAAGGGAATGTAAAAAAGTCGAACGAAAGAAAAAATCATATAATAAATCCCGGTAAAATCACGATTTGCCAT
>USLW01000276.1 GCA_900555605.1 uncultured Clostridium sp.
TTCGGAGGCCATCGTAGCCCCCACAAAAACTCCGTGCTCCCAGTTAAACGATTGATATACCAACGGCGCAACCTTTGCCCGCCGGCCGCCAAAAATAATTGCGGAAATGGGGACGCCGGCAGGATTTTCCCACTGATCGGAAATACAGGGGCACTGGCGCGCAGGCGCCGTAAAACGGGAATTCGGATGGGCGGCCTTCTCCGTGCTGTCCGGAGTCCAGGGATTTCCCTTCCAGTCAAGAGCCTTCTCCGGAGCGGGAACACCCATGCCCTCCCACCATACGGTCTTCTCAGGAGTTAACGCAACATTTGTAAAAATGGTATTTTTCTTACAGGTAAGTAATGCGTTGGGATTGGATTTCATGCTGGTTCCCGGAGCAACTCCGAAAAATCCGGCTTCCGGATTGACTGCCCACAGTCTTCCGTCGCTTCCGATACGCAGCCATGCGATATCATCGCCGACAGTCCAGACTTTGTATCCTAAAGCACGATATTTTTCCGGAGGAATCATCATTGCCAAGTTGGTCTTGCCGCAGGCACTGGGGAATGCAGCAGAAATATACTGAATATGACCGCTGGGATCTTCTACACCCAAAATCAGCATATGCTCTGCCATCCATCCCTCTTTTCTGCCCAGCCAGCTGGCGATCCGCAGGGCAAAACACTTTTTGCCGAGCAGTACATTTCCGCCGTAGCCAGAGCCGATAGACCAGATTGCATTATCCTCCGGAAAGTGACAGATGAAACGCTTTTCCGGATTGACTTCGCCCTTAGAATGCAGTCCTTTCACAAAATTCGGAGAATCGCCCAGCATATCCATTGCAATTTTGCCCATTCTGGTCATAATTCTCATATTCAAAACAACATAAATGCTGTCGGTGATTTCGATGCCCACCTTGCTGAATTCGGAGCTGGCCGGTCCCATGATATAAGGAATAACATACATGGTTCTGCCTTTCATGCAGCCGGTAAAATAAGTTCCCAGCTTTGCATATGCCGCGCTCTTCTCCATCCAGTTGTTCGTCGGCCCCGCATCCTCTTTTTTCGCGGTGCAGATAAAGGTCAAATGCTCTACTCTTGCCACATCGTTTTCCGCGGTTCTATGGAATAAGCAACCCGGCAGCTCTGTCTGGTTGAGTTCAATCATTTCACCTGTGGAAAGCGCCTGCTTGGTCAATCTTTCCCGCTCCTCCTCGGATCCGTCAATCCACACAATTTCATCCGGCTGGGTCATTTTAGCCATCTGCTCGACCCATTCATTTACGTATACATTGTTATACATCGTTGCTTCCTTCTTTCTCTTTCAATCTGGCAGGCGATAATGAACAAAAAAATTCAAAAGACCCACGAATATATTATAGCACAACCCTTATATTTTGCAACGGCTTTATGAGATGATTTTACATTCCTGCCAAATCCGTTATAATATTTCTGCGCACAAAACGTGCCGTTTGATAAATACCCGATAGGAGAAGTAAAATGAAAAACAGCTTTGACGACAGGCTGCATTATGAGGTCCATGCAGACGGCGAAGGAAAAAAGCTGCAGGATATTTTAAGCAGACGCATGGGACTTTCCTCAGGCATGATCAAGACACTGAAATATCACGGAGGACTTTTGCTGGACGGCAGGCCGGCGAAAACCGATGTCCGCGTGCAACGCGGCCAGACGGTAACGGCACTTTTAAACTGCTGTTCTTCGGAGCCAAAGCTTGTCGCAGAAAAGATTCCGCTGCAAATTCTATACGAGGATAACAGCCTGATCGCGGACAACAAGACTCCTGCCATGCCGGTTCATCCTGCCGGCATGCATCACGGGGGAACGCTTTCCAATGCATTGCTGTATTACCTGCAGCAAAAAGGGATTCGCTGCGGCATTCATCTGGTGAGCAGGCTTGACAGAGATACCTCGGGAATCGTCATCGCCGCCAGGAACGGATATGTGCAGGAGGCGCTGAAAAGACAGGCTGCAGACGGCATTTTTCAAAAAATCTACATCGGCGTTACCACTGCGCCGCCGCCTGCTCCGAAAGGGTTCATAGATCTGCCGATTGCAAGAAAACCCGGCAGCATAATGGAACGCCAGGCAGTGCAAAACGGCGCTCCTGCCCGCACCTACTATCAGGTCTGTGCAGTTCGCCCGCCGTACGCGCTGGTAGCTTTTCGTTTGGAAACGGGCCGTACGCATCAAATCAGGGTCCATTGCAAATACAGCGGCTTTCCGCTGGCAGGCGATACGCTCTACGGTCCGGATGACGCTATCCCGCCGGAAAAAGAGAGGCATTTCAGCAGTCTGGTATTCAGCCGTCAGGCGCTTCATGCATACGCCGTAAATTTTCGTCATCCGATTACACAAAAAAAACTGCTGCTCACTGCTCCGCTTCCGGCAGATATCCCCTGGCTTTCAAACAGCGGCCCGCCGCAGATATGGAAGACCCTCCTCAACCCGTAGCGGAAGCATCTTCCGTTTCTGTACGGTAAGCATATTTCACCAGCGCCTCTCCTAAGATACCGCCTTCAAATCCCCGGAAGGAATGGCCGTTCGGCGTGCCGCCCGGTCCGTAAAATTCGGAAATTGTCCCGTATTGTCCCAAAATGCCGGCATGCAGTATGGTATCCTTTACTGCCTCCTGCCCCGGCAGGCCGAGCTGAAGCATTGCGTACAGTGCATACCCCAGCGTGTTGCCGCAGAATCCCTCCATGATCCCGGGACAGTTCGGCAGAAATCCGGTTTGCGGATGCACTGCCTGCAAAGCCGCCAGGGCTTCTGACCGCTCCTTGCCCTGCAGCAGCTTTGCGCCGATCCAAACAGGCATAAGTGCGTAATTTGTCAAGTACCCGGGGGCAGCGTTCAGGCGGCCGTCCTCCCCGATTGCAGCCGCCCAATGATAACGTCCGGCATCTTCGTCATAAAACAGGGCATCGATCTGCGCCCGCAGCCGGCAGCAGAAAGCCTGATATGCCTCGTGATTGGTAAGCTCCGCGTAATATTCCACAGCAGTCAGCGCCGCCGTCATGGAGGCAAAGGAAAAGTATTTGCGATCATGCCATATCGGGGGACCGGAAAAACCGCCGTATTCTTCTCCATCCCGGTTGCAGCAGTACTGCTCTGTCTCATCTCCATTAAAGCACATTGCCATATTATGTGTTTTCAATTCCTCTATCTGCGCCTCGGCCGCCCATTTTACAGACGGCATTACGCGGCTGAGGATCGCGGGATCACCGCCCGCCCGAAGATAATCCCGTATCATAAAGATGTAATAAGCCGTTACTTCAGAAGCATCATTGCAAAAGGAATGTCCGATAAACGCATCCGACCCCATGGACCACCAGTTGGGAATGAAGCCAGCGCGTTCCCATTTCCCGTGAATATTCAAAATCAGCTTTTCGGTTTCCTCCGTGTGCCCTGCAATATTCAGAAGGCGCATGCAGCCGTGCGTATCGCGCACATAGGAATTGGCGTATTTGCGGATTCCCGCAATGCAGCCCCCGTCTCGATTCTGCTGCATTTTCACGCAAAGCAGCAAAGATTCCGTCACATCCCGCAGCAGCGGATCTGAAATCCGCCCCGGCACACTTCCCTTT
>USLW01000277.1 GCA_900555605.1 uncultured Clostridium sp.
CGGCGGTAAGCTGGGGACAGCCCCGGCATCCTTTCCGGCGTTATTTTTCCCTGTCAGCCCTGCTAAAAAACCGGCAAACTGCCGGTCCGGCGCAAAAGCACGCTTCTGCCATAAATATATGCCTGCCGCGAGAATGCCGCAAACACAAAAAATTGCCGTTATCATGACAATTCTTTTTTTGCGGCGGATTCTTCTGTTCTTTCTTCCAAATCCACGCTGCATACGAATACGTTCCTTTCTGTGTAGAATTTCACGTATTAGTCTGCCCCATTTCCTGATTCTTAGACTCGTCCGCCACGGGATTGTCGATCATGAACTTTTTAATCAGCGGATATACATAAAACGTATTTAAAAAACCGATAAACGCCAGGCCGATGATGGCATAAATCAGCAATGCAAAATAATTGGAAACCGTCGGATCCACCAGCAGCGGCAGCGCAACCAGCGCCGCATCGAGAAGCACGATGCCAAGATTGGGAAGCCATCGGAGGACAGCAAATATCATTGCATTTTTATACAGCTGCTTGATTGTAATGCGAAAGGTAACCACCATCGGATAGAGAAACATATTCATTGTCAGGAATAAGAAGGTGGTAAAGACAACAATCAGCGCTACGATAAACAAAAGCCAATTCGGAACGCCGCCGAATATTCCCAGCTTATTGTGACTGATGGCAAGGTACACCGCCAAATCAATCATGATCACAAAGCCTGCAAGGGCATTGATCAGGCAGACCTTCAGCGACAGCTTCAAATTGCTTTTGGCCTTAGAAATATAGTCATTCCAAAGAAAGACAGGCTCTCTGCGCACAAAGCTCCGTATAATATACATAAATCCAGCCTGAAAGGGCCCTGCGGAAAAAACAGGAATTACCGTGCATATCCCGACTACAAAAAATAAGCCCAGTAAAAACATACTCCAATGATTGGCACTGTTGGGATCGTTCGTAAGATAATCAACCAGCGACTGTTCGCTGCTCAAGGTAAAATACAGAGACACCGCCATAAAATAGCTGAGCGCGGCCAATACCATGGGAATCAGATTTGAGATAAAATACATCAGGTTCAGCCCCATCAGTTTAAACCGTTTTTGCCAGACCTGCTCCCAGAAACGGAAAAAGGCGCGCTTCTGCGGCTCATTTTTATCAACGCCCTTTCCCTCTTTTGTAAACATTACTAAATTAAAGAATTTCAACTGCAGCCTCCATAACCGTACGCAGGCGGCGCCGCCGCTTGGCACACATACTTTACGGACAGGAAGTATACCAAAATAAACAGCAAAAATCAATCAATACCGATTTCCGACGGCAATGCGTCCAGCGAATAGAAAAGAAACGGCACAGGGGGCTGAATCCGCCCGTATACCGGCCCCCTATACTTTTGAGCCGTTTATTTTCTGTATTTATTTTCTGCGTTTCTTTGCAATAAAAATGGCCGCGGCGCAGCCAAGCACCACGATGCCGGCCGTAATCAGAATCGCAGCAATCACAGCGGCACTCAGGCCGCCGTCGTCCCTGTCATGATCCGTATCGGAGCTCCCGGTTTCAGAAGCCATCGGGGCGGATGTCTGCCTATCGGCGGTTTTGGGCGGTTTCGTCGGTTCCGGAGTGGCAGTCGGTTCTGCGGTCGGCGTTGGGTCCGGAGCCTCATATTGCAGCCGGATATTATCCACTGTATATTTCTGATTTCTGGAGGTGATGGCTAATTGAGAGTAGTCCGAACAAACCCGCGTATTTTCCACGGTCTTAAGCACATCGCCGGCGGCATTTCTGATTACCGCAGTTTTGTAAAACCCGATTCCTGTCTGGTCACTCTCATAACTCTGCCCCGGTTCGCTCAGTTCAATCTTACAGAGCAGCGTCTCATTCACGAAAATTTCTACGTTTTCAATATGATCGGCAACTTTTACGCTGCACACGGATTCGCCGTGCCGATATCCCTCCGGTACCGGGAACTCTACAGCTGCAGAGGCGACGGTAAGTCCGTCCGCTTGATAAGTCTTGACCCCAATTTTTATTTTATCTGTTGAAGGGATGATAAATATCCCGCTTCCTCCTATCCCGGAGCCCCCTGATGTCCCGCCGTTTTCAGCGTACCAATCCCATTCATAATAATTGAATATTTGCACGACATTTTGATTTTTCGGGTTTTCTTTTTGAACATGTTCTTCCGGGTCCACACCTTTTACAAATATACCGTAATTGTCTGTGACAGAGGATATGATATCTGCGGAAAATGTATACGGGATCACAAAATTCGAGTAAGATTTGATGTCAACGTAGCCCTCCAGCTGAAGACGTTTTCCGCCGTCGCTGCTGTCACCGACAACAGTCGCTTTGCTTGCAGGCGTACCGTAATTAAAATAGAATTCGTTATCAAGTGCGGTTGCCTTGACATCGGCACCGACCATCTCATCTTCAAAGGTAAAAAGATGCGCAACCGCAGCAGCCCCTGCCATGACAGTCATACACAGACAAAAAGCCGTACAAAGGATGCCGAATCGTTTCAGAGGGATCAAGGTTTTCTTTTTTTCCCTTCCCTTCTTTTGCATATGCATGGTAAGATGTAAAAACGTTTGCATAAGAACTCCTCCTTTATAAAATTATATAATTTGACTATACTTTTATACACAAAGATAAACTTCCGCACCACCAAAAGCATTTCAGCGCAGCGATTCGCCTTACCCCTTCGACCGGGTACCCGAAAATTTAAATATTAGAAATACCGCAGCAGCCAGCACTGCAGCCCCGCATCCGGCAATCATCAGCACCAGTACCGTATCTGAAAGTCCTTCCTGCATGTTGAAATCAATGCCGTCTGCAGTCATGCAGCGGAAATTGAATCTGTCATTCGGCGCAGTATCTCCAAGGTCCATAAACTGCATGATATTTCCATCTGCAGTGGAATTGTCGCTCCATTTAAAATCAAAATTCATAGACGCTTTTTCCTGAATGCCGAGATCCCTTTTATCGACTTTCATAAATAGAAAACATCCGTCAAGGGTATATTCTGCATCGCCGATCTTTTCCGCGCTCCATGCTGTTCCATCAAACCTTTCAACGGCTGCACAGAGCCCCGTGCGGCTTCTATTAATCACATAATCATAGCCTTCCCATCCGGTTGCATGATTTTTATCAATATCAATATAGAGATTCATCCAATTGCTGCCGTCGTCTATTACAATATCGTTTACTGTCTTTACCATAAAATAAATATATCGTTCATCCTGGCTGACCTTGGCATAATCAAAATCATTCCGTCCGGTTTTGTTGATATATCGATATGCCAGATCATAGGAAGGCTCATTGCGAAACGCCACATCGCCGATAGTATCCCGATACTCCGGGGAAACCTGATCCCACCGGCTGATAGACGAATAGTCGTCAGGATCCATTTTTCCTTCTGCCTGTACGACAGGACCGAGCCCTTTAAATTTTCTTATATAATCAACCATTTGATAATAGTAATTATCTCCAAACCCCACGCCGTCACGGATCTTCATTGGTTCCCCGTCGCGGCTGAACTCCGGATTAAACTGATCAATGTAAATGTAGCCGTCCACAGCCGTATTGGCAAAA
>USLW01000278.1 GCA_900555605.1 uncultured Clostridium sp.
AGAGGCGGTAGGCCGCGGAATCAGCATGGTATTGTCCAGGTTTCCCGGTTTTTTGATCACGTGATGAAATAATGCGAAGATACAAAGCAAAACGCCCGCCGCCAGCAGATCTGCCAGCAGAAGTAAAAAGAAACGGTGCATTTTTGGTTTCTTTGTATAGGCTGTCATACTTCACTCCCTCAGTTTGTACAGGCTTCCTGCAAAGCATATCGAACAAATTCGAAACTGTCAATACAGCTGCCGTATAAAAAATCTGCGGCCGAAGCCTGCCTGGAAATTTTACCAATCGGATGTTCCGATAGAAGCTGCGAACCGTGTTTGACGGAAAGTGCAACAGCGCGTATAATAAACTTACATCATGGGATGTGGTGCCTGCAATTTTAAAAACTGTTTACATAGATTGTTGCAAATGATGTGATAATAGTTTTGAAGGTGATGAGTCAGTGAGTGTACAAAAGAGAAAGAAAATCAGCAGGGAGCAGGAGTCGCTTGTGCGCAGGCGGATCCTGATTTTGTGTCTTTCGGTGATTCTTGTGATCGCGGTAATCCTGGTTGCCGTAGTCTATACGACGGACAGAAAGGAAAAGAAACACGGAACGCTGATGGCGGAGTGGGAACGGCCGCAGGCCGGTTTCCGGGAGGTCGGAGAATTAAAATCTCTGCGGGCAAGCAGTGCGCACTCTGCATATGCCGTGCACTATCCGTTTTTTAACAATTCCGCTGTCGACGCACAGATCGATGCGGTTACGGCCGGTCTGATTGCGCATTTTAATGAAGAATACGCTGCTTATCACGAGGAAACACAGGCCACAATGGCAGTCAATTACGAATCCTATTTATATTGCGGCCGCGTGATATCCGTATATTTCCGTGTGGATGTGCGGGACGCATCGGCAAACCGGAGCGCAATCCGTACTTACGTGTTTGACCTTGACAGCGGAAAAGAGATTTTTGCGGAGGATGGCGTTTTGCTGAAAGGGGAATATTTGTCTGCTTTCTCCCAGGCGGTGAAACAATATCTTGCCGCGGATGCGAAGTATGAAGAGGCGCTGAAGGATGAAGCCTTTATCGGCAGAACAGAAGCAAAGGATGAAAACTTCCGGTTATTTTACATAGATGAATCCGGACTTGTGCTTTTGTTTGAAAAGGGAACGGCGGCGCCTGCCAGGTTCGGCGTGATTGCGGTTTCTATACCGTTGGAGCAGATCAGGGATTTTCTTATGATTTACCCGGCGGATGCCACAGATGGCCCGGATCGGAATACGCCGGGTCCGGAAAATACCGTCACGCCGCGGCCTACCCCGGAGGTGACGCCCACGCCCACGCCGACTGCGGCACCGCCGACCATGAATCCGGATGTCGATCCCAGTAGGCCTGTCATCGCATTTACCTTTGACGATGGCCCGGACCCGGATAAAAGCAGCAGCAAGGCGCCCTACAAGAGCTGTACGGACGAGCTTTTGAATATCTTGAAGGAAAACGGCGCCCGTGCCAGCTTTTTTGTGCTGGGCGAGTGCGTATCCTGGTCGCCGGAAAAGATCAGGCGCGCAGCCGAAGAAGGCAATGAGATCTGCAATCATACGTATCATCACAAAAACCTGAAAAAACTAACGGAAGAAGAGATCCGGAAGGAAATTGAGGATACCAACGCGCTGATTGAGAAATATACCGGAAAGAAGGCGCCGTATGTGCGTCTCCCCGGCGGCGGATACAATGATACGGTTTTAGCCGCGGTTGATTATCCGATTGTACATTGGAGCGTGGACACAAAGGACTGGGACTGGAAGGATAAAGATAAAATTATCGCAGAGGTAAAAGGAAAGGTGAAGGACGGCGATATCGTCCTGTTCCACGACATTTACCCCAGTACGGTAGAGGCCTGCCGGGAGCTGATTCCCGCCCTTATTGCAGAGGGCTTTCAGCTGGTAACCGTCAGCGAGCTGATGGCGGCCCGGGAAGTGGACATAGAGCCGGGCAGGATTTACTATTCTGCCTATCAAAGCAAATAGAAGCAGGACGCGGGCCGCTCCTTTCAGCGGCCCACCTTTTCATGGTAGATTTTAGAGATTTCATTCAGAATATCGGTATGCTCAAAATCATGATGATAGACAATGTTGATTTCCCGGATCATACTGATGTTTTCAATGGGCAATGCCCGAAATTTGTTTTTGCGCACCTCCTCCAGGCAGGCGTTGCGGGAAATGATGGAGACCCCTAAATTGCTTTTTACAAGATCCTTAATGGTGGAATTATTATCTACTTCCAATATAATATTGAATGCATCCAGAGATTCGGATTTACTGATCAGCGTGGACTCAAACAGGGTCCGTGTTCCGGAATCCGGCAGCCGAAGAATTAATTTCTGCTTCTTCAGCTCGTCAAGGGTGACAATGCTGTTTTTGGAAAGCGGATTTTCGTTTGCAACCGCTAAAATCAGGCAGTCCGTGTCCAGCAGGACGGAATGATAGCTGGGATCTGTAATGGTGCCTTCTACGATTGCAATGTTGATCTCATATGACTTAAGCTTTGCATAAAGATTTTTTATGGTATCAGAAATAATGGTTATGTGAATATCCGGATTTTCGCCGCAGTATACGGCCAGGACCTGTGAAATGATATTATTCTCCGCTGTAGGCGTAACCCCGATTTTCAAACGCTTGACCGAGTGGCGCCTATCCTCGATATCGCGGCACATATTGGCGTACAGCGATTTGATGCGCCGGGCATATTTTACGGCGATTTTTCCTTCATCCGTAAGCTTCAGCATCTTTTTTTCCCGGTAAAATATTTTGATTCCCAACTCGTTTTCCAGCGCTTTGATGTGCTGACTGACTGCCGGCTGAGTTAAGCTCAGATTTTCGGCGCTTTGTGTAAAATTCAGCGTGTCCGCTACCATCAGCAGCGTATCGATTTTTGGATCCAGCATTTTGCAGACCTCCGCGGTATAAATTTATGTGATGAATGTATATTAAAACATAATTATATTTTATCAGCACTTCAGAATATAATCAACAGTAGGGAGCGGAAAGCTGAAAAACGGCCGCCGTTTGCAGGCGCATCCCGTATAAGATATGCGGCATGCGCGGGATTTACTATGCATACGGTTTTCTTTTCCCAACCATAATGAGGAGGTTATGCACATATTATGCCTGCATTATATGCAAATTTGAATCATGTCTCAGTGGTGCTGATCAGTCTGGCAATCATTCTGTTTGCCGGATTCGGTATGACGCGTATTACAAAAAGAATGAAGCTTCCCAACGTCAGCGGTTTTATTATCGCCGGAATCCTGATCGGACCTTATGCGCTTAATCTGGTTTCTGCGGATGTGATTCAGAATATGGATTTTGTCAGCGATATTGCCCTATCGTTCATTGCTTTCGGTGTAGGCAAATTTTTTAAAATATCTGCCCTGCGCTCCTGCGGCCCCCGGGTAGTCGTAATCACGCTTCTGGAATCGCTGCTGGCCGGCGCAGCAGTTACGTTTGCTTTAAAATTCTTTTTCGGAACCTCCTGGACCTTTGCGCTGCTGGCCGGCGCGATTGCCACTGCCACCGCGCCGGCCAGCACAGTTAT
>USLW01000279.1 GCA_900555605.1 uncultured Clostridium sp.
CCGAACCTGTGACAAAGCACTGGCAGCGATTGATCGGAATTAATATTTTTTGCGCTTTGCTCTCGCCCACGGCACGTGCCATGGCAGGCGTAATTTCCCCAAATAAAGCATCCGCCAGAACGATTCCGATGGGACCTGCAATGATATCCGCATCTCTTGCATTGACAAGCACCGGATTCTCACCTGCCGCGCCGTAATCCGCACCTGCCTTCAGCATAGCGGCGACAGCCATACTGTTTGTTCCAATGGCGTATATGATCTGCTGCGGACAAAGCAGTTTGATCTGCTCTACAAGCAGTTTTCCCATTTTACCGCCCTGTCCGTCCATTACAACCACCTTCACTGTGCGCCACCTCATCCCATCAATAAAACCTTCGGTTTCTTATTTTATCCGAACGGCCGCGCATATGCAATATATAAAACCAGATTCGGATTCAGATATAAAATATGCAGGGATGCAGCCTGTTTTTCAAAACAGGCTCCTACCGTAAAAATCGGACCCTTCTGGTCACCGGCCTCACAGAAAGCGGAAAAGCATATATATGCGGGGATAACAATTTGTAACATTGACAGAAATCTCCCTTCTTAGTAAGATATGCGTAGGTTTTCATAATTCATACATTCCCTGATTAGGAGCAGCAGAAATGAAAAATACAAAAGGAAAAAACAGAAGAATTCCGGCATGTGTAATATGTTTTGTATTAATCATTGGCTTATTGCCCGCAGAAATTCCTTTCGTATCCGGTGCGGCTTATGAAAATACTCATATGAATACAGGAAACCAAGCAGACGATATGGTATCTGTTGCGCAGACACAGATCGGATATATGGAAGGTTCTCTGGAGGGTACCGTACAGGGCAGCAACAATCATACCAAATACGGCGCCTGGTATACCACTGCACATGCCGGCGGTGATACCTATTTTACAAAAGCGCCCTGGTGCGCGATGTTTGTTAGCTGGTGCGCAAATCAAGCAGGAATCTCAACAAGCATCCTCCCTGCCCACGCTTCCTGTGATATCGGGATGAATTGGTTTAAAAACAGAGGGCAATGGGGCTGGAGCGCGGGCTGGGCGGAAAGTCAAGGCGAAAACGCGTACCAGCCGAAAAAAGGCGACATTATCTATTTCGGAAGCGGTGATCTGAATGATTCAAATCATGTCGGAATCGTAACCGGAGTGTCCGGAAATACGGTATATACAATTGAAGGCAACACAAGCGATATGGTCAAAAACCGAAGTTATGCGCTTTCCGATCGATACATATATGGCTACGGCAAGCCGAATTACAGCGCCTCAGGCACCTATCCGACGGGAAAATATAAAATTACAGCAGACAGTCTGACTGTCAGGAAAGGTCCCGGCACCGGTTATGAATCAGCAGGCGCACTCTCTGCAGGCACGGTAATTACAGTTACAGAAGTCTCCAATACGCATTGGGGAAAATTCAATTATAACGGTACGGAATGCTGGATTTCGATTCACACGGCTTATGCCGTATTTGTAGAGCCTCTCTCCTCTTATCAGACGGGACAATACCGCGTAACCGCCAGCGCGCTGAACGTGCGGAAAGGGCCGAGCACAGACTATGAAAGCGTGGGTACGCTTGCCAACGGCACGGTTTTTGATGTATACAAAATAGAAAATACTTACTGGGGCATGATCAATTATAAGGGAGACCCTTGCTGGATCGCCTGCAATATCAGCTATGCGCTCTATCTCGGGGATACGCCTGTACAAAAATTTGACGGAAAAGAGATTACCTTCGATAGCAGCAGCAAAATAAATTGGATCTTTACAGGAGAACCAAAGCAGTATACCAACGTCCGGCTGAGCGACCAAACCCTGAAGCTCACAGCAGTGCAGGATACCAGCGATGCATTTGTCTATCTCAACTACTGCAAATCCGCCTATGTAGATACATTCAGCGCCGCCGCATACCGCTATATTGCGCTGACAATGAAATCCGACGTTACAAGCTGCAGCCAAGCGGAGCTCTATCTCTGCAGTACAGGCGGCGTCAGCGTTCCGACTTCCGGCAAATCCGTAAAATTTAATACGATAAACGATGGTCAATGGCATACATATGTGATTGATCTTGCCGCCTCCGGCTGCTGGTCCGGAGAAGTTCTCGGTCTGCGCCTTGATTATTTTGACGGCAATGTTTCCGCCGGCTCTTCGGTATATATCAAATCTATTAAATTTTCAGAAACAAAGCCTGCCGATCCCACAGAACCTCCTGCCGAAAAGCATCTCGTAAAAATTACCCTCACGCCGCCGTATAAGACAAGCTACGACTTAGGTACGGCGCTTGATCCGGCAGGCATGACCGTGACCGCGCATTACAGCGACGGTACGCAGTCTGTCGTTGCCTCCGGCTATACATTGTCCGGATACAACAGCAGCCAGGAGGGAACGCAAACGATTACCGTAACGTATCAAGGTGCAAACGCCTCCTTCTTGGTCACACTGACTGCGCCGGTAGTAACAGGCATTACTGTCCAGGCGCCGAAAAAAACCGTATATACAGAAGGCGAACCTTTAAATCTGACCGGAGGCAGTATTACGGTTTCATACAGCAACCAAACACAACAGACCTATGCAATGCAAAGCGATATGCTCAGCGGGTATCAGCCCAATCAAATCGGACCGCAGGACATCTCCGTTTCCTACGGCGGCAAGTCCGCTTCCTTTGTGATTACCGTACAGCCGAAAATAATCGTCCTTACCAAAATTACTGTAATACCGCCAAATAAAATAGATTATATTGAAGGCGAACCATTTGAGGATCTCGGACTGATCGTTACCGCCCACTACAGCGACGGCAGCGCGGCTGTTGTTACAAACCGCTGCGCGGTATTCGGATATACGTCGGTTCCGGGCGTAAAAACAATTACCGTCGCTTTTGAGGACCAAAAAGCCGCGTTTACCGTAACGGTTAAGGAAAAAATACTAACCAGAATTACGGTACAGCCGCCGAATAAGCTCGTATACGGTGAAGGAGAAGCCTTTTCCGCATCAGGGATGAAGGTCACAGCTTATTACAACAATAATACAGCCGCAGATGTTACGCTATTTGCAGAGATCTCCGGATTCGAATCTGTTGTAGGTGTCAGGACCGTCACGGTTTCCTATCAGGGGCAAGCCGCAGAATTTATGGTTACCATCAAGGAAACACCTGCGCCGCCTGCTGAAATTACCAGCAACCGCTATTCCGTGGCAGATGGGTATCTGCGCGGCAAGCTGGCAGGAGAAACAACCGCGGCGTTATTAAATACAATTCCGCAGCGGGAATATGTCGCAATTTATAAAAACGGGCGTGCAGTCAGCGCCGATACCATCCTCTCCACAGGCATGACAGCGGTTCTGAATGTAAACGGTGATATAAAGCAAACACTGACGATTATTGTAAACGGAGATATCAGCGGCGACGGCATCGTAAATTCTGTTGACTTGCTTCTGCTGAAGCAGCATCTGGTCCGGATGCGGAATCTGACGGGTTCCAGCCTGCTGGCCGCGGACATGAACGGCGATGGGAGCGCAAACAGCCTGGACCTCCTACTGCCGCAGCA
>USLW01000280.1 GCA_900555605.1 uncultured Clostridium sp.
CATTTGATAAAAATACTGCTGTAAAGATATCTTCTGGATTTTGCTTGCCTGTGAAACACTCGTGAACAATCAGCTTGACCTTTCCCATAGTTGCCTCCTTTACCGTGAGAGTAACAGTTGGAGGGAGGGAAGTCCCTCCAACTGTTTCCTCACTGAAAGGCAAAAATGCAAGCCTCAATTTTGAATGTTCGCAAAATGTTTACATATTGCAAGTGTTCTGCTATGTACCAGCAAGCATCGCCGTTGTGATACCACGGCACTTGTCAGGAGTATTCCTGAAACCTTTTAGGGCTTGGCGTTATTCAAAAAACGCTGCCTTTTGCAACTAAAAGTCGATGCTTGCCAGTTGGTCGTATGAAATATTCAAAACATACTTAATTATTGACCACGAACTTTAACATTTCTTCAAAAAAACGATTCTCTATATTTATCTCCAAGCTTGTATCCAATACTTGACTAACAACAATGGACATAGATTTCAACTCGTCCAAGTAATCCAGTTCCTGTTTTTTTAACTCAGCTCTAATTACACCAAGGGAAAATATAGCGGCAAAAGTGTAATATCCCCAATTTGAGATAACGTCTTGAATTTCTGTATGATTGAGTTCAAACGCAAGAATTGATGCAGATGTTACATGATCAATAACATAATGATTGCCTCTAGGGAAATACTGCTCGTAGGCTGAATAGCTAGTATCTAAGTCTGTAAGCATGCAGTTTACTGGCAATAATTTCCCAAAATACTCTATCATATTTCGTAAAAACTCTCGCTCCTCATTTTCATTGCAAAATGTAATACTCAAATGACTTCTATCTTCATTTCGTTTTATTGAATTAACCCGCATTATCTATTCTTACCTCCATCACTTTAAAAATTTCTTTACCCAATTGATAAAGACTTTGCCAAGCGATTTGATTGGAATATCGGGAATCGTTCTTCGCCAATTTCGGCCAGTAAAATGTTGGATAGAAATGTGCATGCCTTTTTCCGGCTCGTTTTTATGCTTAAAATGAAGCATAATTTTAAAGCGTCTATCCCATTCCCAGCCAATAGCCACATGTCCTTCAAAAAGCATCGGACGTAAGCGACTTTTGCTGTTAATAATCTTTTCAAGATTGTTAACCCACTGCAATGCTTTAGGTGCGATCTTTCCTAATAACCCAGGGCCAAAAGCAGCACCTAAAATCCCACCGATTAATGCAAATCCAGCAGTAATTAAACGCCTAACTGTCGTATTGACTCCCAACAATCTACACACAATATTTGCTACTGTTCCAAAAATTGCTGCACCCGCAACACCACAAATAAGTTGGATCAACCAATTACCAGATGGATCCTCATAATTAACGGGATTGTTTTCACAGTATGCAAACAGATTGTATCCTAAAACTGTTCCGCTTGCTCCTAAGTAAGTGGATTCATCTGCATTAATAAACCGACCAACCTCAGGATCATAATAACGGCTGGATACATAGTACAGCCCCGTCTCCGCGTCATAATAATAGCTGCGATACCGGAAAGGATTGATCTCCGCGATTCCCGCCGCCGTCTCGTCCGATACGATCCGGCATACCCCCCACGCATGATACGTATACCTTGCCTGCACCGTTCCGTTCCCGTCCGTGATAGCGATAATATCTCCCTGCAGGTTTTTGTAGAAGTAATACGGCGTGCCGTTGTACCGCAGGCCGCAAATTTCTTCCTCGTTGTCATACAGATATTCCAGCTCTGCGCTTCCGTATGTCTCCCGCAGAAGCTTCGTGCCGTCCAGCACATAGCTGTGCTTGATTCCGTTCACCGTTTTGCTCGTCCGGATTCCGTTGGCGTTGTACGTATAGCTGATATGCTTTCCTGCGGCTTCATTCACCGCCTGCTTCAGCTGACGCCCCTTTTCCCATGTGCATGTATAATCCCGGTATGACAGCGGGTTGCCGCTTGCGTCATATGAAATGGTCTTTCCGTTATACGTACACAGCTGATCCTTCCACACGCTGTTTCCGTACCCATACGTATCCGTGCGGTTCGGGTCCAATACCCCGCTTTCATCACACACGCCCTTTTTCAGAAGGTTTCCGTAGGCGTCATACGCATATATTACCGTTTCTCCGTCCCGGATCTCCTGGATCAGCTGTCCCAGCGCATCATACGTATAATGCGTCTCGCCGTCTTCGCTGTCAAGAATATGCGTGATCCGCTCCTCCGCGTCATAGGTGTAGGCAATGGTTCTGCCTGAAGCGTATCGGATCCGCTCCGCAAGGCCGGTGGTGGGCGAGGATTTCAGCTTCCCGCAGGCCATATGCGTCTCCGGTGCTTCCTCACCTGTGCAGTAATCAAATTGGCGCCACAGAAAGCCTGTTCCCAACTGCAGCTCATCGAAGGCCTTTCTGCCCAACGCATCCGTTTTACTGTGGCTCACCGCGCCTGTGGGCAGCTTTGCGATTACGGATTCGTCCTCTTTCTCCCCATACGTGTACGTATACGTGCCCTCGCTGCCTTCCGCGTTTCTGATCCGCTTCCTCAGCAGCCTTCCGTCTTCGTCATAATCGTAAAATATGCTGTTGTCAAGGTGCCTTGCAGTAATGATCTCCCCGCTTCCCAGCGTGATGCTGCTTTCTGCTGCTCTGCTGATTCTTCCGCCTTCATAGTAGTAAGTATATTCTTTCCGCCCCGTCAGGTCAATACTTCTGACAATATTTCCCGCGCCGTCGTATACGTACTGATACCGGGCCGCCGTGCTGCCGCTGCGCGTCCAGGTTTCCGCAATGATCTGTCCGATCCGGTTATATGTGGCTGTCATGGTGTCTCCGTTGGCGTACGTCACCTTTTTGAGTCTTCCGTTTCCGTTTTTGTAGGTGTACTGTACTAGCGGCGCCGTGCTGCCGCTGCTCCCCGTGATTCCGATTTTCTCTATATTGCGGAACGCATTATAGCCTATCGTGTATTTCATACCGTCGCCCCGACTGATTTCCGTCAGGTTGTCAAAAGCGTCATACGCATAGGAGATATCGGCAAGTATACTGTCCGTGCCGTCCTTTGCCGTGATCTTGACGGTCCTTCCTGCGTCATCGTATTCGTATGCCGTCTTATTTCCGATCCGGTCCGTGATTTCCTGTACCCGAGAGGTTTCCTCATCCACTGTATAGTTCGTTTCATAGCCTCTGCCGTCAATTTCCTTTACAAGATCGTTTCCTCCGTTGTCTGCGCCGCTGCCGGCCGCGTTGTACCGGAAGGCCCGGTAGATGGTGCCGAACTCCCCGTCTTTGTATGTGGTCTCCGTCAGTGCGTTTCCGTATGCGTCCAGGGCTTCTTGAAATCCTTCGTCCTGCCCGGTTTCCGTTTCCGCGGCTGCTGTTCCCTCCGCAGAAGAACTCTCCGAAGCGCTTTCCTCTGTTTCCGTGTCCCGGGACTGCGGAAAATCGCGCTCCGTCAGTCCGGTTTCTATGCTGTCGCGCACCAGCTGGATATCATCAAAATATGCAGGACCCGTATTGTAGTCATATTCGCAGGAGACGGTGATATACCGTACTGCTTTGTATTTTTCCTTAGAAAACTGTACCGAG
>USLW01000281.1 GCA_900555605.1 uncultured Clostridium sp.
ACCACTGGCACCACTGGCGCCGCCGGCGCCGCGAAAGGGGACGAAGCAATATAAAGTGCTGAGTCAGTTCGACCCATGTTTCGGCGGCAGGTTTGACCCGTCCATATTGGAGCAGACATTGAATTTTTACGCACAGCAGGGATGGCGCGCGGTATCCTGTACAACGGCAGAATTCGCCGGAGCAGGAGGCTGGAATCCGGCAAAACCCTATTTTATCGCGATTTTAGAAAGAGACATTTCGTGAAAGAACGAAATAAAATCAAATAAGAGATATTGCCGCCGATTGCAGGCGGCGGGAACGGAGGATATTTATGATACGAATTGAAATGGAAGACGGCGGCGTAATGAAGCTGGAGCTGTATCCGGAGATCGCCCCCAAGACAGTCGCAAATTTTGTGAAACTGGTAAAAGAGGGATTTTATGACGGACTGATCTTTCATCGCGTCATTCCGGGCTTTATGATCCAAGGCGGAGACCCGATGGGAAACGGCATGGGCGGCGCAAAGGAAAATATTGTGGGTGAGTTTGCCGCAAACGGCTATCAGAACGATTTATCCCATACGCGCGGGGTTATCTCCATGGCTCGGGCTATGAACCCGAATTCCGCCAGCTCTCAGTTCTTTATCATGCATGCGGACGGCGGGTTCCTGGACGGCCAGTATGCGGCATTCGGCAGAGTGATTGAGGGCATGGATGTTGTGGATCGGATTGCGGCTGCTGAGACAAATGCAAACGACAAGCCACTCCGTGATCAGGTGATCAAATCCATCACCTTTATAGAGGAGGCAAATTCCTGAGACGGGTAAAATATTGGTGCGACATTCAAAACGGCGGGCGCTCCGACAGGGCGGTTCCGCCGTTTTGTTGGAGTTCCTGCCGACAAAATCTGCCGGGGGTAAAATACGCACAGCGGGTCAGCGCTGCAATTCCAGCTGTAACTCATAGTGCAGCTGCTCCTCCGGCGGCAGCATGACCAGTCTGTTTTTCCGTCCGCCTCCGATCTCTGCCGTCTACATGGCAATTACCCGGCTCGATCCCCAGTACATAGTCCCGGTTGCCCATCATTTTTTCTTTTATACTTCAGCAGCGGCCGCCGATTTGTTCAAGCAGTTTCTGCGGGTACGCGGGGACCGCGCCCAGCTGAGTAACCACGTAATCGCTTAAAATTACTGCCCGGTTCAAACAGTCGGACAAAGCGGCGCCATTTAAGTAGTTATACAGAAAACAAGCGGAAAAGCTGTCCCCAGCGCCCACCGTAGAACGCACGGCGCTGGTGGGACGGTCGGAATAAAGGATCGTTCCGTCCCGCTGGTACAGCATGGCTCCGTCTTTATTCAGCGTCACAATAATCAGCTTAATTTCATAGGTGCGCGAAAGATGGGCGCACAACCGCACAGTATAATCTGACTCAAACGCTTGCTCTTCAGTCGGTGCAGAAGCATCCGGCAGCATACCGAGCCGGGCAAAAACGCCATACTCCTCTTTGCTGATTTTCAGGATTGTAGCCTGCCGCAGACACTGCGCAACTAATTCCCGGCTGTAAAAGTGCTGCCGGATATTAATATCGCAAAAGATTTCTTTGAATTTGGAGGTGTTTTTCAGCAATGCGGCCAAAGAAGCCCGAGAGACCGGACTGCGCTGCGCCAGCGTCCCCATGTAAAATGCATCATAAGTACAGTGCTTCAGATCTGCGCAGGCTTTGTCAGCGGAAATAAAATCAAAGGAAATATCCGGCGGCAGCATATAAGAGGGAATTCCTCTTTGATCTACAGAAACATTGCACACTGAGGTCGGAGCCTCTGTCTTCGCAATATAATCTGTATGCAGGCCGGCCGCCGCAGCAGCTGCCAGGGTTTCTTCTCCGAGTGCATCCTTGCCGACTGCGGATACCAGAAATACCTCTGCTCCGAGCTTTGCCATATGTGCGCTGAAATTAAAGGGCGCTCCGCCGATTTCTTTTTGCGTGGGAAAAATATCCCACAGCACCTCTCCGAATACGAGTACTTTCATGCTGCTCTCCATTCTGCTCTCACAGCGCACAGCGGCGCCGCCGTGGATTTTTTCAATGCACCTTCTGATAAATTTCCTGCGGCAGTGCACCGCGAGGGGATAATTATACAATATATTGGTTCAAATTACTATTCGCATTTTGACATTTCTTTATCGTTCCGTGCGCAACTTAGGTGCCTTATACGGCGGAGAAGGCGGCAAGAAAGGTGGGCAAGGAAGGCGGCAAGGAAGGCGGCGGAATACCGGAGCGGCCGCACTCAAAAAATGCAAAGAAAAACGCCGCCCCGCATGGGACGGCGTTTCGGATTGCAGGCCGGATCGGTTGATCCGTTGAATTCAGTTCATTCGGTTCAGTTTATTCCGTTCAACTCGGCTCAGTTCCGTTCCGTTCAACTCAGTCCGATCCAACCCACTTCAGTCCAACCCACTTCAGTTCAATTCAATCCTTCTGGAGGACGGCTGTGCGGTCTCTTTTTTAGGCAGTGTCAGCTTTAATACGCCGTGCTTATAAGAACCGTCGATTTCTTCTGTCTTCACATTCGGAATATGGAAGCTTCTCTGGAAACAGCCGTAAGTACGCTCCCGTCTGATATAATTTCCGTCTTTATCCTTATCCTCGGACTCATTTTTACGCTCTGCGGAGATCGTCAGATCATGATCGTGAATATCGACTTTGATATCCTCCTTCTCAAATCCGGGCAGTTCGGCTTCCAATATGAATTTATCACCCTTATCCTTGATATCGGTTTTAAATTCACCGGCACCGAAGCCCATATCACTGAAAAAGCTTTTTTCAAAATCATGGAACGCTTGAAACAGATCGCTGTTTTTCCGTTCAAAAGGTGTGAGTTCAAACATTGTAATTCCTCCTTACATACATTAGAATCCATGACTGCTGTTTTATGGTCTTTGACACGTTATCCGCATACGGACCAGCTGACCGGATATCTTTATTGGATATCTTTCCCGATCAACGGCTATATTATACATCGTAAAATGTTTCGAATAAATATATAAAATATGAATAAAACATTAAATTAGCAAACGTGACATGAGAGTGCTAATAACAACCGCAGTACAAAAGCTGTTTTTTTTTGCAGCAGCTGCAGCCCTAAAAACATGATTTGTTCATTTGACTTTCTGTCGTTTGGTGGTATACTGTCACAAATAGTTGCCTAACACAACAAATTGCAAGGACAACTATTTGCAATGGCAAGATTATGGAGGTGATCATCCTTGTGGAAAAGCTGAATTTGTCAGATTTAATGAATGCTATGCACGGACTTTCAAGAACAATTAATACCAGAGAAGCATTCGGCAATATTCCGCGGGCAGAATTTTTTGTAATGGCGCTTTTGGACGAACATACGGATGTGAGGCACATTCCGGGCAGTCCGGAACGCGGGAACGGCATGATGACCGTCACGCAAATCGCTAATATTATGGAAATGACGACTCCGGCAGCCTCCAAGCTGCTTCGTATTATTGAAGGAAAAGGATATATTGCGCGTATTTTGGACGATAAAGACCGG
>USLW01000282.1 GCA_900555605.1 uncultured Clostridium sp.
CTGCCGATGTCAGACGGCCCGGAGCGTTATGATGGCTGTACCGCACCGCACCTGCATTTTACCTGTGAAAGCTGCGGCTGTGTATATGATCTAAAGGATGAGGAGGAGCTTCTGGCATTGCTTCAGTCACAGTTGCAGGCGGCCTTGTTTGCACAAGCGGCAGAAATCAGCAGCTGCTATATCATGTTCGGCGGAATCTGCCGAAACTGCGCAGCAGCAAAATAACAGCGTTTTTGGAAAATGTCGTATTTTCTCCGCTCCGGCCGTAAAATGTCACTGTTCAGGCAGCGGGGCTTCTTTTATAATGAAAATCCTCAGCGTTCGTTTTGCCGGCAGAGGATGCGGCGCATTTTTCAAACAATCAGACTGCCGGAGAAAGAGGAAGGTCATGTTTTATAAACCTGAGCACGGAGGAATCTGGGATCCCACCGTACTGTACCGAAACGGTAAATATTACATGGTATCCATGTATTTTAAGGATGAGGATGTGCGGCATGATTTTATGTGGCTTGCACAATCCGAGGACGGTGTCCACTGGAAGGATGTGGGGGCAGTGCTGGAGGATCCGGCCGGTATCTGTAAAATGTTTCTCTATGAAACAGATACATGCGTGGTGGCGGATTTCGGCAGCTTCAGTGAGCCTTCGAAAGTAAACAATGATACGATTCGATATTATAAATCAACGGATATGGAGCATTGGGAGTTTATTGGTGCCGATCATCCGGACGGCACGTGGTATCGGACAACGGGACGCTGGGATCATATGTATGTTTATCGGGAAAAGGATACCTATTACGGTTATCCTGTGGCCACGCCGCATCCGGAGCTGCTTTCCGCCTGGGGGCTTAGTATCAGCAAAGACGGATATCAGTGGGAGGTGCAGGCGCCGCCGGTAATTGAATGGGGGGAGGTCCCGCCCATTGACTGCCTGGAAGGCGGAGGCATGGAAAAAATCGGGGATACTTACTACTATATCGGCGGATTTGTCGGATATGCGGGAAATTACGGATACGGACTGTACACCTTTACGGCAGATTCACCGAAAGGGCCCTTCCGTCCGGATAAAGAGGCTTTCCGGCTATGCGGATTTGATCGGCTGGAGGGCCGGGTTTTTATTCAGAATCTGGCGGCGTTTGCCAGAGGCAAGGATGACACGCTTTTGATCAGCAACGCAGTGGACGGCGGCGGTTCCCGTCAGATTTGGCTGCTGCCGATGCGTAAGGCCGTGGTGGATGCAGCCGGGCATCTGCGTCTGGGCTATTGGGAAGGAAATGAACTGGTAAAGGGCCGGGAGATCCCTGTTCCTAAAGAAGCTTTTCAACTAACATATGCGACGCTGCGCCCGGAAGCGCCGCTTCCGGAACGCTGCAGACCCACGGTATTCGAACCTTCGGACGGAAAGCTTTGCGCCAATGTCAACGCATTTTACGGGCCGACCGTCAGTGACCGTCATATGCTGGTTACGTTGGATATCCCTATGGATCTGACGCAGGGCATGGTCTTTCAGGGAATATTGAAGGCTTATTCTTATCCGGTTTACGACGAGGTGCGTCATGCAACTGAAAATTGGCGTCCTGCCTCGATGGGATTTTTTGTAGAAGAGGAAGGCGAGACGCCCCGGGGAATGGCGATTTCTCTGGAGATCGGACATCCTTATAAGCGGTATTCGATCGTGGAAACAATTCGCTTGGAACAGGATCGGATGAACCGGGAGATGATTGACGTTACAGGAGAGGACTGCGCAACTGTCAGAGGCATTGATGCCGGGAAGGAATATGCGTTCCGTTTTCTTTACAGGCGGAATATGTTTGAGCTATATGTCGGAGGCTTCCTTGTTCAGACTTTTGTAAATCTTGGAACCGGCACAGGCAGAATCGGCTTTGTGCTGCAGAATGCAAAAGTAGAATGCTCTGATTTAAAGCTGTATGCAATGAATTTATAAGAAGCGCGTATAACGCTGATTTCGATTCCTGCCGGAGAACTGCGTCAAAACAGCGCAGAATCTCCGGCAGAAGTGTTTTTCGCTTTTTCAATGTTCGGCATGGTGCTGATCAGTTTTCAAACAGAGAGTCTGCCCACCGGATATAATATCCCTGATTATGCCTGCAGACCGGACATATTTTGGGGGCCTCCTTGCCTGTATGCACATAGCCGCAGTTCAGACAGAGCCAGCCTGTTTCCTGATCTGCGGAAAATAATTGATTCTGCCGCAGCATATCCGCAAAGCGGGCAAAGCGGTCTCCATGTATTTTTTCAATTCCTGCGATCATATAAAAGGTTCCGGCAATGCTGTCGAATCCCTCTTCTTTTGCCTGATCTCCGAATTGCTTATAGACAATCTGATATTCTTCATATTCATTATGATGCGCCATCTGCAGAAGATCTGCAATGCTGTCGGAAATATCCACCGGATATCCGCCGCTGATATTGATATTTTCCTTTGCTGCCGCTGATAAGAAGTGATAGAATATTTCCGCGTGTTCCTTTTCCTGCTGCGCGGTATAAGTGAATAATTGTTCGATGATGTGCAGATTTGCTTTTTTCGCCTGAGAAGCCGCAAACGTATAACGGTTTCTGGCTTGGCTTTCGCCGGCAAATGCCCGCATGAGATTTTCTTTTGTTGCGCTTTCCAAAAAGTTTACTGCCATATTTGACTCCGTTTCTCCGCAGTTTGTATTTTTTATTCGTGCGAAAGTCCTTTTGCTGCGGACTCCGGACCTTCTGCTTTCCATCTTGTATAGTATGCGCAATTTTATCCGCTTCAATTCATATTATAAAATATCGGCAGTTTGGCAGCAGGCCGTAAGGGCTGTAGATTGAATTTGAAAGGATTGATTTTTCTATGATATATTTTGATAATGCCGCAACGAGCTGGCCAAAACCGCCGGGTGTGAAAGAGGCCCTGCTGGAATCCTTGGAGAACGCGGGAAATCCCGGCCGCGGGACGCACAGTGCAGCAAAATGGTCTGCGTATAAATTATTCGAGGTGCGGGAAAAGGCAGCGGAATTATTTCATGTAAAAGACCCGCTGCGCATTGCATTTACTATGAATGCGACACATGCGCTGAATATTGCGGCAAATTTATGTTACGGACAGATTGTAATTACAGAAATGGATCACAACTCCGTACTGCGGCCCTGCGTATCAAGAGGGTATTATCATATTGTGAAGGCGGACCGAAACGGCGGAATTGAAGCCGACAAAGTGATTAAATCCATCTCCGATGTCACCGGAGCCGTCATGATGACGCATATTTCAAATGTTACCGGACAGATTTACGATATACGGAAAATCGGTGCGGCATGCAGAGAGAAGGGCGTCACATTTATTGTTGATGCAGCGCAAAGTGCAGGCGTCGAAGAACTTGATGTAGAAAAAATGAATATTGATGTATTGTGCTTTACCGGTCACAAAGGATTGTTTGGCATACAGGGGACCGGCGGCATTTATGTTGCGCCGCATGTCCGGATTCGGCCGTATATGTGCGGCGGAACCGGCAGCAAAAGCTTTGAACTGACGCAGCCTAAGGATATGCCCGAC
>USLW01000283.1 GCA_900555605.1 uncultured Clostridium sp.
GCGGCGGTAATCCCATCGGCATCATAATCGCCGAACACAGCAGCCTTTTCGCCGCTGTCAGCCGCCTGCAGAATTCGTTCCACAGCAGCCTCCATATCCGGAAGCAGAAAGGGATCCGCCATATCTTCAAGTGCCGGATGTAAGAAACGCCGGCAAGCAGCCTCACCGGAGATGCCGCGTTTCAGCAGCAGTGCTTTGATAAAACGCGGAAGCTGCGGCTGTACCTCCTGTCCTTCGCTGTCTCTTTCCGGATTCTCCGCTCTGTATACCCACTGCCTGTCAAACATAGAAGCCACCATCCACAATAAGATCAACTTGTCTGTTATATCAAATTCATCGTGTTTTGTCAAAGGCCGTCCAGCCGGCTTCTATAAAAAAAGAGGGGCGCACGCGCCCCTTTTTCAACAAATCCATTACTGCAAAAACACTCAATATTTACGCTTTCTGGCTGCTTCGGACTTTTTCTTTCTTCTCACGCTAGGCTTCTCGTAGTGTTCCCTCTTCCTTACTTCAGCAAGGACCCCCGATCTTGCGCAGGACTTTTTGAACCTCTTAAGAGCGCTGTCAAGCGATTCATTCTCTTTTAGCCTAATTTCTGACATTCCATTCCCTCCCTCCAACAATAGCAGTTGTCGGAATCCAACATATGTCCCATACACAGTCCTATGTTACCGAACCACAACAAACCGTTCATCCTCCATTTGCCGGCCGCATCAGACACCCCGTCAAATAGTGTTTGTAATTATACTGCCGGGCTGCGGTCTGTGTCAATACATCGGCAATAAAAATTTCGGGATGGGGTTCCGCATCGTTGACACAGCCGGGCGGTCATGCTAAATTATACCAAAACAAGATCAGAGGAGTGTGCTGCAAATGCGTATATTATTTCAAGGCGACAGCATTACCGATGCGGGGAGAGATCGAAACGATATGCATAATCTTGGGGAAGGATATCCCAAATATGCCGCGGAGCTGCTGAAGAACCGCTGCTGTGATCCGGAACTGATCAATCTCGGAATCGGCGGAAATAAAGCGGAAGATCTGGCTGCCCGCTGGGAAGCAGATTGTATTTCCTTAAATCCGGATATCGTATCCATTTTAATCGGCATTAACGACACCTGGCACAGAGCGGAAAATCAAAATTGGATGCCGAACGATTACTTTGAAGCCTGCTACCGCAGCATTTTGGTACAGACGAAAGAACGGACGCAAGCAAAGATTATTATAATGGAGCAATTTTTGCTGCCGGTTCCGGATAAGGCGTTTTTCCGTGTTGACCTTGATCCCAAAATCCAGATTACACGCCGGCTTGCCAGAGAATTTGCAGATTTCTTTATTCCGCTGGACGGATTGTTTGCAGCGGCATGTATCGGCAGGGAAGCGGCCGATTGGGCAGGAGACGGCGTGCATCCCACTCCGGCCGGAGCGGCATTCATTGCGCGGCATTATAGTGAAGCCGTTTGTACCCTGATGGGCTGCTGATCTTTTCGGCAGCCCGTCAGGAGGAAATCGAAAAACGCAGGTTCCGGCGCCCTGCTCCGGCGCGGTCCCGCGTTTTGGATTTTCTCTTATAGATTCTGTTTATCGCGCCAGCTTTCGGGCCAGATCGTAAGCAAAGACCAGTTCCTCAATGCTGCAGTGATCCTGTACAAAATGTGTCGTGCAGAAGATCCAGCGTTTGCCCTTAAGCAAGGAAAATACACGCCGAATTTCATGCTCCAGCCGCGCATAATCACCGAATCCGATAACAGACTGTACGCACAGGCCTCCCAAAATGCCGAAATAATTTTGATATTTCTGCAAATATAGGTCATAAGACATACCTGCGGTTTCCTGCCAAGGATGCAGTACATCACATCCCACATCCCCCACCCCATCCAGCACCTGCGTGATGCAGCCGTCAGAATGCAGGCTCAGGAATCCACCTGCTGATTTTACTGCCTCTGAGACACGCTTCAGATTGGGATAAATCAATTCCTGCCAAAGCCGCGGACTGAACATCAGCTCCCGCTGAGAGCCCCAATCATCCGAAATATGCACCATATCCGCACCCAGTTCCAGCACGTTCTGCGCAAATTGAACGGTCCATTCCGCCTGTCTGCGGTACAGCTCCGCAATCTCATCCGGATACATTAATAAATAGCAGAGATGATTTTCAATGCCGAATACGCCATTGAAATGTTCAAAGAAACCGGGTGTCTGTACATAACAGAACCTTCCCCGCTCCTCCCGGTAGAAGCGCAGACTTTCTTTTAAGCCCTGGTAATCTTCCATGCGATCTACGGGACACAGCGGAATATCCAGTATGACATCAGGCGTCAGTTCTTCTCCGCTTTCCCTGATTTTATCGTACTCTCCCATATTCAGCGAGCCGGGACCGCCGAACAGGTGCGCCGCATCAAATTCATAAAGATCCTCAAATGCCTGGACAGAACCGAACTTTTCTGTAATCGGTTTGTCCAAATTCGCGGAAACCCACCCATACAGCGGCGTTCTGCCGGTATCATTTTCCCCTCTGATGGTCTTTGCAACCAACTCATAGCCTTTCATACGAATCCTCCATTTCTTCTGAAAAGATCAAATGCCGGCATCTCCTGCGCCGGCATCAATCAATCAAATATATGCATTACATCGCATGGTATTCCTGCAGAGAACGCAGCTTTCCGCCCTTGCCCTCCATGACGTCCCGGATGCCCTTTGCAGCGGCGGCAGCGGCATTGATATTGGTAATATAAGGGATCTTATATTTAATGGCCGCTTTTCGAATATAGGAATCGTCATGCATACTCTGCTTCCCGGCAGGCGTATTGATGAGCAGATCCACCTCACCGTTGGCAATGGCATCTAAGATATGCGGCCGTCCCTCGTACAGCTTTTTCACACAAGTACTTGCCACGCCGTTTTCTTTTAGGAAGGCCGAGGTACCGGATGTCGCCAAAATCTGAAAGCCTAAATCCCGGAACATCTGCGCCGCAGGCAAAACAGCGGCACGGTCCTCTTCGCTGACGCTGATCAAAACCGTTCCGCCCGTAGGCAGCGGCGTCTGTGTTGCTTCCTCCGCTTTAAAATACGCCGTACCAAAGGATTCCGACAGGCCCAGCACTTCACCGGTCGAACGCATCTCAGGTCCCAGTACAGGATCTACCTCCGGAAACATATTAAACGGCAGCACAGCTTCTTTCACTCCGTAATACGGAAGCGCCGCTGTTTTCATCTCGTCGAGTCTAACTGCAAACTGCTCGGGCTGTGCGGCATACTGCCGCGTCATCAGAATCGTGGCAAGCTGCGCCATATTGATGCGGCATACCTTTGATACCAGCGGTACGGTACGGGAAGCGCGCGGATTAGCCTCAAGCACATAAATTTTACCGCGGTGAATCGCATACTGCATATTCATCAGACCGACGACGCCCATCTCTTTTGCAATTCTGCTGGTATAATCCCGCAGCACTGCAAGATGCTCCTCAGAAATTGTCTTTGAGGGAATTACGCAGGCAGAATCGCCCGAATGAATTCCCGCCTGTTCGATA
>USLW01000284.1 GCA_900555605.1 uncultured Clostridium sp.
CTTTCGGTTGTAAACCCCCATTCCATAGGAAGTACAGGCCGTCAGTCCGGATGGAAACTGCGGCATGGACATGAGATCCCATTCTATCCCCATGCTGTCGTATAAAGCACCCAGAGTGGCTACTTCGGAATAATATACGGATTGAAACACATACTGCGCCGAGGCTTGATAATGATCCGAAGGCGTGATGGTAAGCGTATTTTCTCCGCCTGTAATATACATAAAGCCCTCCTGCGCCAGCTCGACCGCCTCTCTCAGGGCCGAAAGCGTAAGGGCGTTTTCATCAAAAAAGCGGATTTGCTGATACGCGCCGCCGCACCAATCGGTATGACCTGTGTAAGCTTCTATGAATGCGGTGAAATTTACATCATCGGTTAAATCAATTTTTGTGCGCCGATAGGTTGCCTCACCCTCAGGGGAAAATGCCGTCTGTCTAACCATGTCGGTAAACTCATTCCAAGTCAGCCTGCCGCTGATTTTATCCGCCAGTCCCAGCTCTTTCAGAACAGTCAGATTACACAGCAGCGCAGTTTGTGCATAAAAGGCCGGCACGTAGCAAAATGATCCGTTAAGGACTGCAGCCTCTGTCAAGCCGGGATAAATATCGTCGGTATCAACCTTGTAAACGCTGAAATAAGGCGTCAGATCCATGAGGCACTGATATGTTTTTGCATATTTATAAATGTCTTCATCAGGAAAAAGAAATACGTCTCCGATGGTGCCGGCGCTAATTTGTGCATCGATATTTGCGGCGACAGAATCTGTTGTAACCGTGACCTCCGGATAGGCGGCGGTAAACGCTTGGATATAGGATTCGGCAGCATGTATGCTTTCTGCTGCCATTGCTGCGGAATAAGTAAATTTTATCTTACCGCCTACATAAGGAACATATGTATTCGGTGAAAAATCTTGCGAAGCACCGTTGCTTGGCTCCTGCCCGCCGATTACAAGCGGTGTCGGACCTCTTTTGGCGTTGTAATCCCAGCCTTCATTTTCCATGCGGTGGGCACAGGCGCAGGCGCCAAGGGAGATGAAGACAGCCAGGCACAAAAGAAATCCTTTTTTATATAAACTTATGGATTGGCGTTTCACGCATAATCCCCTCCGAATGTGAGTTCCATTCATCTTGTAATTATTACAAAATATATCATAACATATGAAAGAATAATGTCAATAGCCATTCGCGGCAATGCCTGCGGCGGCATTGCGGACTTGACCTTGTTTTCGATTGATGGTAAAATTGTATGAAACATACAATCGCGCCAGCGGGATTGCGTACAATGATCGCGGGAGACGGGCAAGGGGTGTTTATTTGTATTTAAAGCGGCTTGAAATGCAGGGATTTAAATCCTTTGTGGATAAAACAATTTTAGAGTTTGACAGAGGAATCACTGCAATCGTAGGCCCGAACGGCAGCGGTAAAAGCAATATTTCCGATGCGGTAAAATGGGTTTTAGGAGAACAGAGCCCAAAAAGTCTGCGAGGCGGCAAAATGGAGGATGTGATTTTTGCCGGTACAGAAAACCGGCGTGCCGTAGGCGTCGCAGAGGTTTCTATTATTATGGATAACAGTGACGGCGTTCTCCATATAGATTATGAAGAGGTGCGGGTAACACGAAGACTGTACCGTTCGGGAGAAAGCGAATATCTGATTAACGGAACCGCATGCCGTCTGAAGGATATCCATTTATTATTTGCCGATACGGGAATCGGGAAAGACGGGTATTCCATTATCGGACAGGGAAAAGTAGACGAAGTACTGAACAGCCGGTCTGAAGACCGGCGCAGTATCTTTGAAGATGCTTCCGGTATTATGAAATATCGTATGCGCAAGCAGGAAAGTGAGCGGAAGCTAGCTGCGGCGGAGCAAAATCTGCTGCGGATTCAGGATATCGTATCCGAGCTGGAGTATCAGGTTGCACCGCTGGAAAAACAGGCCGGCACGGCAAAGCAGTATCTGGAATATAAATATGAACTGCGGGATATCGAAGTAGGCGTTCTGGCAGACGGAATCCGCCGGGCGGATGAGAAAGCCGCAGAACTGCAGGAACAGATGGCAATTCTGGATCAAGAGGCTGCGGAAAAAGAACATATAATAGAAGATATTAAGCAGGAGAACGTCGATAAAACAGAGCGGAGCCGATTACTTCAGGAGCGGCTGACAGCTGCGGCAGAACGCGAACATGAGCTTGATAAGACGATTGAGCGCCTCCGCGCGGCAATTACATTAAATCAGGAACGGATTGCACATACCACAGAGCAGAGTATTCGGATTGCGGAGGAGCAGAAAATCAGAGAGACACAGAACGCGCAGTTTGCACGGCAGATTCAGGAGGCAGAGGAACAGATCCAATCCCGCCGCCTGCTTCTTTCGGAAAGCGCGCAGAATCGGCAGCAGACAGCGTATGAGTTGGAGGAAGCTGTGCGCCTTATGCGGCAATCCGGTGATTCTGCCGAACAGATCCGTGAAACTCTAATGGAACAGAAAGTTGCATACAGTCAAAAAAAAAGTTCCGCAGATGCTTTATCGGGCAATATCGAGCTGATTTTACGGCGAAAAGCGGAGCTCGCAGCGGAGCTTGGCAGACTCCGGGAGAACGCAGGAATATCGGAAGAGGCGCTGAAACAGGCTGAGGCGTCCTATGCTGAGACGGTTCTTTCTCTAAAACAGGCACAAGGAGCGCTCGGCGGCGCAGATGAAGAAATGCTTCTGCAAAAAAAGAAAATCGAAGAATATACTGTAGTTTATAATTCCTGTGTTGGAGAATATCAGAGTAAGTCGGCAAGGCTCAGACTGCTGCGTGAAATGGAAGCGGATTTTGAAGGCTATGCGAAAAGCGTGAAGGAAGTGCTTACGCTTTGCAAAGAAAATCCGGCCTTCGGCAGTGGAATACACGGCGCTGTTGCGCAGATTATTATCGTACCGGCAGAATATGAGATAGCGGTAGAAACAGCGTTGGGAGCCGCCTATCAGAATATCGTGACGGAATCGGAAAATGAAGCAAAGGCTGCAATTGATTATTTAAAGCAGCGGCATTTGGGCAGAGCGACGTTTTTGCCGATTTCCGCTGTTTCAGGCCGCAAAATGGAAATTTCCGTGGTAAGAGAACTATCTGCAATGAAGGGTTTTGCGGGCATTGCCTGTGAACTTGTTGCATATGATAACAGGTACGATAATATTGTTACAAATTTATTAGGAAGAGTGGCTGTTTTTGAAACGCTGGACAGCGCTGTGGCTGCCGCGCGCCGCTTCCGCTACAGTTTTGTATGCGTTACGATAGAGGGGGATATTTTACGAACCTCCGGTGCGATTACAGGCGGCAGCAGCGATACGGGAAAACGGATGGGCGGCGCATTATCCAGGACCAGAGAGATTCCCTCTTTAGAACAGGATCTTCAGACAGTGCATAAACGCATGGAACAGGCAAAGCAGCGGCAGGAACAAGGCCGGCGGCGTCTTACGGAGCTGGAACAAACGCAGGCTTCTGCTTTAGAAACGGTACGGCGGCTTGAGGTGCAGGCCGGCACA
>USLW01000285.1 GCA_900555605.1 uncultured Clostridium sp.
GCCGCTGTAATCTGGCCGGAGGAGCGGACGGCAGACGGACCGCCGGTTCTGCCGCAGGCAAACGAAAAGGCGATATTTCGAAAGCATTTCTATTTGGAGACGCTGCCGGAGACTGCAGAGGCGTATATTGCGGCAGAAACAAAATATTATTTGTATATAAACGGGCAGGAGGCGGTTTATGAGGGGGGGCTGTTCCGCGAAAGTATGCCGCATTGCGGATATGCGGATTGCATAGATATTGCGCCTTTTCTGAAGAACGGTGAGAATGTAATCGCCGTCTGCGTTTGGTACTTTGGCAATGAGGGCAGAAACAATGTCAATACAGGCCGGGCCGGACTGTATTTTTCCTGCCCGGCAGTCGGTGTGGAAAGCGGACCGCAGTTTCTCGCAAAACGCGATGACGCGTATTATACGCCGCGTGACCCTGCGCCGAGCTATTTATACGGCGGAGATAATTTAGGCTTTGACATGCGGATGGCGCTACCGGACTGGAATCAGCCGGCTTGTGATGAAAGCGGTTTTCTGCCGGCCGTATCTGTAGATGCTGCCGCCTGGGGTGACCTGTACGTGCGGCCGGTTCCGCTGCTGAAGGTATGTCCGGCGGTCATGTGTCCGGCGCTTACGGTACGGAACAACATATACACGGCCGAACTGCCTCATGCTATGGCGTTTTTTCCGGTACTGCGCGTAAATGCTGAGGCCGGCGCGCGGATTTTCCTCTGTACGGATCACTATGAGGTGCATGGCGGGCCGGGAGATGAAAAAAACGTGTACAGGGGACATCGTATCGAGCTGATCTGCAGAGAAGGCTTGAATGATTTTGAAAGTATTTTGTATTTATATGGAGAGAAGATCACCGTTCGCACAGAGGGACGGGTCGGTACGCTCGAAGTCGGATACCGGGAATCTGGTTATCAGACGGAAATTACAGGCTGGTTTGACTGCGGCGACGGAATTACAAACCGGCTTGTTGAAAAGGCGGCGCGTACATTATATGTATGTATGCGGGATAATTTTATGGATTGTCCGGACCGGGAGCGCGGGCAATGGATCGGCGATGTGTCTGTTCAAACGCCGCAGGTGTTTTTTTTGCTGGACGAAAAGGCCGGTCTCCTAATGAAAAAAGCGATCTACGATTTGATTTGCCTGCGTAAGGGGAATGTACTGATGGGGAACGTACCCGGCGTACATTGCGCGGAGTTGCCCGGACAAAGCCTTGCGGCCATCAGCGAATGGGGGATGATCGCGCAGTATTGTAAATATACAGGTGACGTTGAGTGCCTGCAGACGGCGTTCCTGCCGATGGTGGATTACCTATCGCTATGGGAAATGGCAGGAGATGGCCTGGTAAAGCCGCGGGAGGGGAACTGGAGATGGTTTGATCATTTGTACAATGTGGACCACGATGTTCTGGAAAATTGCTGGTACGTATCCGCACTGCGGTTTGCCCTCATTGTTGGTAAAATGATCGGCGATCACAGCCGGGATGCTTTCCTCAGCCAAAGGCTGCGGCAAATAGAAGCGCGATTTCATGAACGGTTTTGGTATTCTGCCGGAGGATACTACGCTTCCGGCGCGAATACGGAAGAAAACGGAAGAACGGTATATGCGGATGACCGTGCCAACGCCATGGCTGTACTGGCAGGACTTTGTCCGCCGGAACATTATCCGGATATCCGGAACGTACTGATCAGCGTCCTCAACGCATCGGTTTATATGGAAAATTTTGTTCTGACGGCGTTATGTGAAATGGGCTATGTTGGCGATGCCTATCGCAGAATGATCTCCCGCTATTATCCGCTGGCAGTGAACCGGAATTCAACGCTATGGGAGGACTTTCATATTCTCGGCACCACAAATCACGCCTGGAGCGGCGCGCCTGCGACTATTGCGTTCCGCTATCTGATGGGAATCGATACAAACGACGGCTTCCGGACCTTTACCGTCTGCCCGCAGTATGATTTATTTGACCATATGGCGTGTCAGGTTCATGCCGGCGGCAGGCTGATCCGCATAGAAGCAGACGGCCGGAAAAAAACATACAGCATTTTCACTTGATTTGCACATCATACGGCTTTTTCAGCAGAACGAATACGAACCTTTATGCTTCGGCCGGGAATCTGCGTTTGATTTCCGGCCGGACAAGCTCCGGATAATGCTGATGCCCGCCGGGACCGACCAATCGTCTGCAGCCGTCCGGTTTCCCCTGTGCTTGGTAGATTTTCGCGATACGCGCATAGTTCTTCCGCACATCTGCAATGGGAAAGATCCGCTTCTGTTCTCCGGCAATCACCAGCAGGGATCTCGGAAAGATGAATCCGGCCAGGTCTCCGCTCTTAAAATACCGTGCAATGTCGGGAATATAATTGCAGGCGCCGCCGCGTTCACCGAAGCAGCGCTGCTCAATTGCCAATGCAGCATAGCTGCTGTGGACAGCCTAAATTGCAATATCTTCTCTGCCTTCACCAATATACCCCTCATCTGTTTTTGGATATTTTACAATACCTAAGGAGATATGGACACCGGCGGGGGGATCTGTCAAATACCAGTCAGATCAGCGGCAGTTCACCGCAGAATACCTGGTTGAGCACACAGCAGACACTTCCGTATAACGGCGCATCTGTCTCAAAGGAGGATTTTACAACCCGTACATGGGTATATCCCTTTGCCAGAATATGGCGATTGATCTCTTCCTCCATCATCTCCAGAAACTCATCGGGAAAATATACCCCCTGATGCCCGATGACAATGCACTCCGGATCCAGCAGGTTCACAACGCCTGTCAGCGCGGCAGAAAGAATATGCAGAATCTTTTTGAAATAAGGAAAGCATGGTTCCTCATCACCGAACAGCGGGATCAGATCGGCTGTTACGGGTCGCTTCAGAAGCGCTTCCATATTTTTAAGAATAACCGGGATGTTTACCAATGTTTCCAGACAGCCGGCTGCCGCAGCTGCAGCGTTCGCCTTTATAATCAACGGAAATATGTCCGATTTCACCGGCCAGACCGCTGCGGTTTTGATATAGCTGTCCGTTTGAAATGATGCCGGCGCCCACCCCGTTGTCCAGCCCGAGATAGATAAAATTCTGCAGATTTCTGACTTCGCCGAACATTTTTTCCGCCAGCGCCGCGGCATTGGTATCGTTGTTTAATATGACCGGAATCCGATAATGCCGGTTTAAAAGCTCCGCCACAGGATAATTTGTGATGCCGAAAAAATGATTCGGATTCAGCAGGATGCCGTTTGCACAGTCCAGCGGACCGATGGCAGCAATGCCGATTCCTAATATGCGATGTGATTTATACTGCTTAACAGCTCGATCCAACAGACGGAAAAGCTTTACAGTTAAGGTAAAACGCGTTTCCTCCTTTAGGGGGAGGCGGTCCGCATACAGCTTGCGCAGCTTTAGATCTGTCACAATCACGGTTAATGCATTTCGAGATATATACACACCCACGACCTTGGGCGCCGTCGGCGCGATATCAAGCCGGATGGGATTCCTGCCGGCAGCGG
>USLW01000286.1 GCA_900555605.1 uncultured Clostridium sp.
CGGCACCAACGGCCTTGATACCTTCGGCAATCTGCTCCTGCTCGAAACGCTTGGCCTCGGCTTCCTGTTTACGGGCGTACAGCTCCGCTTCGGCCTTCTTTTCGGCAGCGTACTTATCAGCATCCGCCTTCTTGCGAATATCGGCATCCAGCCGACGCTCCTGCAGCGTGATTTCACGCTCGGCCAGCTCTGCTTCCTTCTCACGCTTCGCAATGTCGGCGTCGGTAGAAGCAATATCGAGGCTCCGGCGGTGCTTCTGCTCCACATTTCTATATGCAGCATCGGCGGCAGCCTTCTTGATGTCGGAGGTCTCCTTCAGCTCGGCCTGCTTCACAGCCAGCTCGGTCTGCCGAATAGAAATCTGCGTATCGGATGCGACCTGCGCCTCGTTCGCCTGACGTGCCGCCTCCGCCTGAGCAATCTGAATATCGCGCTCCGCTTCGGCCTTGGCGATAGAAGCGTTTTTCTGGATTTGACTCATATTGTCCTGACCCAGAGCATTGATAAGGCCCTTCTCGTCGGTCACACGCTGGATGTTGCAGGAGATAATCTCGATACCCAACGCATTCATGTCAACCTGCGCCTTTGACTGGATTTCATCACCGAATTTCTTGCGGTCATTGCAGATTTCCTTGAGCGTAATAGTACCGATAATCTCTCTCATGTTTCCCTGAAGAGAGTCCGAAATCGCTTGCTCAAAGCCATGGGCATCAGTGATGTTCAGGAAGTTCCGCATAGCCAGCTTGATGCCCTCATCATCAGTCCGGACACGAACTTTGGCGACGGCATCCACATCGACACCGATAAAGTCCAGCGTGGGAATGTAGCCATCGGATTTGATGTCCACGGAAATCTGACGGACAATCAGCTTATCGACACGCTCCAGAAACGGAACGCGGACACCAGCACGACCAATGAGGATTTTGGGCTTCTTGCGAAGACCGGAGATGATATACGCCATATCGGGTGGAGCCTTGATATACCCCAAAATACAGATGATGAGGACCGCAATCACGATAATTGCGGGGACGAGAACAGCCTTGTTCCCAAAAATCAGGTCAAACATAGTTTTTCTCCTTTATCTATTTAATCAGCGGAGTAGTCCGCATCCGCCCAGTTGAGGCCGGTGCCGTAATCAATCTTGACACCGGGCTGCACATTATAGCAAAACACACAGAACTCAATGGTATCATCTTCCACAGAGAGGGCTTCCATTAGGTTGTCATCTTCAAAAACGGGAGTTACACGATACAAAACGTGATTGTTTGTCTTGTGAACATAATCAGCAATCTCGTTCTCGAACGGCAGCATACCAGTTACATTGAGGTAGCGGGTTCCGGTGATGAGGTTCTTGACGTTGGCGTTCTCGCCGGTAAGCTGATAGCCCAGCAGATGACAGCGATTGTAGAGATACTTGCCATCCACACAATCATATTTGTTCAGGTGCCAGCCCGACGGCTTCACGGAACCGATAGCCCCGCGCTCCTCCGTAGGCATCAGCTCTTGGCACACATTTGCGTAGGCAGTCCCGCAGCGGCCAAGGTCATCCAACTCGGAAAACAATTCGAACGGCTCTGTGGTCATATCAACTTCTGTAAAGAAAGGAACATTACCGTTTACAACGATATATGGCTCCCCTTCAAACGGAACAATGTCATCTAACGAAAGCCGGCTCTCATAACTCCCCTCGTAGATATCAGACGCTTCTGTATACGACGGATGGTTGTCGGTGCCAAGGTTCTCTGTGAGCTGCGGAATGAGCTCCACTCCGAGAAACACAGCAAGGGCAACAAGGAAAGCGAGGAGCCCTCGCAAGGCATTCGTGCCGTTGTTTTTCTTGTTATTATTCTTTACCATAACGCTTTCCTTTCGAGTCTTTTATGTTTCTATCGCAATTTTACTATAACACGAATATAAAATAATGTCAAGTCTACATGGTGCTTTTCGCTTGACATTATGTTCGAATATGGTAATATAGAAAATGTAGAAAAGCAAGTCCCGCCACGGTCTTTAGGGAATGTGGCTGTGGCGGGAACCTGCCAACGGAGGTATTTTATGCTTGAAAAACTTGTCAATATTTTTGAACGTATCAAAGTTTGGGTATTGACCCTTACCCCCGCACAAATCGCGAGTCTGCTGATTCTCATTGCCGCACTGTATGCGGCGCGGAAAGTAGTGAAAAAGGGACTGTCTGTTGTATTGACCATTCTGGCTGTTCTGGCCGGACTCTATTTCCTCGTACCGAGCATCTTCTACACTGTTCTCGGTTGGCTCACGAGCATCATTTAACCTACTAAACCCACTGAGGCTGTCAACTACGCCTCCACACTGAAAGGACAAAACTATGAATCACTATGAAACTCTTCGCCTGCTTTGGATTGTAGGCCGAACCGTTGCCACCTGCATACTTCTTGCCTTTATTCTTAAAAAGGCCAAGTATCCCATTTGGGCGGGGCTTATCCCCGTGTATAACATTATTTGCCTATTCTATTCCGTTTTTGGGAACCTTCGCTATATATGGCTGATGCTCATACCGGGTGTAAACCTCATCATGTGGATTATCATATGGGTGAAGTTCATACCTATGCTTGGCGTCGAATATCAAGGTCGCACCAGCTACCACACCCCCAAACTTTTTATTTGGATGATTTTCTTCCAGCTCATCGTCCTTGCAATTCTGGCTTTTGACGCCACAGAGTACAAGGGTGAATTCCCCGGACCGAACCCATTCCTAAAAAAACCTGTTTCAGCCAAGTCTGATGAGACTGTAGGTTGATAGATTGGGGCGAGTTGTATGAACAATCAAATTGGACTCAAAGAAGCGTGGGAACAGTTGCTGGCGTATGACCCTGCTGTCTGGATAGGAGTTTTTACTGCTATCGTTGTTTTTGCTATTGAAATCGTTTTATACAAAAAAGGAATCATTTTTTCGAGCGGCGAGAAAAAAATAGCGAAGGCAAAAGAAAGTGGACATATGCTTTCTGCAACACAGGTAAAATGTCGTTATTATGAAAAAAGCTCTGGTGCAAGAAATTATGTAGCCACATACGAATATGAGCTTAATGGATTGCACACAAAAAAGGTTGTAACCTCAAATAGTATGCCACCTTTGAAAATCACTCTTTACCACGATAACGGCAGAGTTTTTTCGGAGGCTGATGTAAGTTCAAGCCCATCAAAACTTCTTATGTATATTATCCCAATTATCGCTGCAATAGCGGTGATGAAAGCATTGGGATTTGAGGGCTAACAGAAAGGAAGATGATGCCCTATGGCGAGAGATAACACATGGACTTTCACTGCTGAGGAAGTCGCACAAATCAAAAAGCTGCCTAAGCGCCAGTTTAAGCTGGGTGCTGGGAATATCTGTACCGGATATTTCGATGACGCCAATAGTCGCTTCTACGAGTGCAGGGAGGACGGAGAGCTGACTGGCCGCGTTGGTAGCGCAAAGAAGCAGACGACTATCGTTGTTCCCGCTGCGAACGGCGGCGACGACGCGCCCCCT
>USLW01000287.1 GCA_900555605.1 uncultured Clostridium sp.
GCCGGTAGGGCGGGATAAAGCGCGATTCATAGAAATTTTACAGAAAATCCTCTGCGGTGCCGCTTGTGACATACGTCGTTTTGTGGTATACTGCATTTTACTATGCCGGCAAGTAAAATACAAGCCTGCAGCAGTTTACGCTTATGCCGGGAGAACGGCATGCGTACAGATGGGAGTGTCCGTATGCTGAATATTTGCGATTTAACAAAATCATATGCTTCGGATAAGCCGCCGGCAGTCGACGCTTTGGATATGCAGGTGAAAGACGGTGAAATTTTTGGCTTTCTCGGGCCCAACGGAGCAGGCAAAACTACTACGATTAAAATGATTACGGGGATTATTGCACCGGACCGCGGCAGTGTGGAGATCGACGGCGTGGATATGCGGAAAGACCCGGTGGCCTGTAAAATGAAATTCGGATATGTGCCGGATAACCCGGATATCTATGAACGCCTGACAGGAATGGAATATCTGGAATTTTTAGGTGATGTCTATATGGTAACTGCCGATGAACGGAAAAAGAGAATCCGGCAGTATACCGAAATGTTCGGTATCAGCTCTGTTTTAGGGGACCAGATCAAAAGCTATTCCCACGGTATGCGGCAGAAGCTTGTAATTACCGGCGCCTTGCTGCATAATCCCCGGCTGTGGATTTTAGACGAGCCCATGGTTGGGCTGGATCCTATGGCAGCGCATTTGCTTAAGGAGGAAATGCGGGCGCACTGCAGACAGGGCAACACGGTTTTCTTTTCAACCCATGTATTGGAAGTTGCGGAAAAGCTCTGTGATCGTGTGGGGATTATTTCCAGAGGAAAGCTGGCGGCTGTAGGGACTGTCGCGGACCTGAAGGCGCAGGCAGAGCAGAAGGGTTCTTCGCTGGAGGATATTTTCCTGCGCATCGTAACGTGACAGGCAGCATTTTCAGAGAAAACAAACGGTTCCGGACTCTGAAAGAAAGGAAGCCTTTTCAGTAAAAGGCACGGTGATGAGAATGACGCGGTTTTGGAAACTATTCCGCTTCCAATTTCAATATAAAATCGGTTATACACGGCTGAAGCATTATATAAAAACGGCGCCTAACGGAAAGCTGTATGCGGCGGGAGGCATCCTGCTGGCTTTATTTGCTGCGGCTGTTTTGCTGGCACCGTATACTTTTATTCTTTATCAGCTGTATCAGGCGGCGGAATTAGCGGGAAATTCGTCTCTGTATTTAAAAATGGTATTGATTGTCGGACAGGTGCTGGTCTTGCTGGTGGGAATTCTTTCTTCCTTCAGCATGATGTTCGGCAGCAGGGACGGGGCGTTTCTATCAGCGCTGCCTTTTAAGCAGATCCATATTTTTTCTGCGGTATATTTGACAATGTATTTAATGCTCTTGGGCTCATCTTTGGGCGTTCTGCTGCCTGGACTTGTAATTTATGCTGTTTATAATGGCGTCACAGCAGGTTTTATAACCGGAGCACTGATTGGTACGCTGCTTTTTCCGGCGCTCCCTGCGGCTGTCGGAATTTTCTTGGTTCTGTTATTTACTTGGATCGCCGGAAGGTTCCGGCATAAAGAGCTTGCTGCTATTATCTGCGGAATTTCCCTGGTGGTTCTTTGTATGCTGCTGAATACGGCGCTGTCGGCAAAAATGGGAGAAGCAGACCAAATGGATGTGCTTGCCGGCTTCTTCTCAGATCAGGCGGGGCTTCTCAGCGGGACGACGGGGTTTCTGGTCCATATGCAGCTTCTGGAAAACATGCTGACCGGACAGGGCGCAGTATTTGCGTTCTCTCTTTTCGGATATGTGCTGTTTGCACTGCTGCTGATGCTCCTGGTATGTGCTGCCGGTGCAAAGCCGTACTTTGCCGTTACACGCAGAATGTCTTATTCTTCAGGCAAAAAGGGCAGCATCAAAATCCAGGCGCAGGTTTCTGCTCCTGCGGCGGCCTTTTGTAAAAAAGAGTTCCGAACGATTCTCAGAAGCCCGGTTTATGCGATGAATTGTCTTATCAATGTCGTATTTGGTCCGGTGGTGCTGCTTACTGCTTTTTTCGGGATGGGAAATCAAGAGGATGTACTGTCTCAGATGCTGGGCTTTTTTCAAAATGAACAAACAACAAGCTTTTATTTGCTGATGGGAATCGCGCTGCTGCTTACTTCGATGAATCTGGTGCCGTCCACCACCTTTTCACGGGAAGGCAGATGCTTTTGGCTGACACAAGTCATTCCGGTATCTGCGCTGCAGCAGGCAAAAGGGCGGATCCGCGCAGCGCTTCTGTCTTATTATGCCTGCGGTGCGATCATGGTACTTCTGACGGGCATCCTTATGAAGACCGGCATTTTCGCTGCCGTGACTGCGCTGGCCGCAGTGCTGTTAGGGTGTCTGCCCTTTACTTATGTCAATATTTTTATTGACCTGATCAGGCCCAAGCTGATTTGGGACAGAGAGGCAGAGGCAGTGAAACAGAATATGAACGGCATGCTCGGCATGCTGGCGTCGGTTATACTTCTGCTGCTGTATGCTGCGCCTGCGCTGCTGTATTTCGGCGGTATTTTACAGGGCTGGACGTGTATTGTGATTACATTCGCGGTCATACTGGCTGCGCTCTATTTTACGAGACGGATTTTATATCGGAGGTTATTGCACAATGATTGAATTGATCCAAAACGGCGTTTATTTAATGAACGGAGAACTTGTATCAGAGCAGGATCCGCGTGCCGCGGCCTTGCCGGAGACCGAGAAAGAGCAGGCTCGCTACGGCACGATTGCGGCAAAAATCCTGCGGCGCCATACCACGGAAGGCGCCTGCAGAAAAGGAGAGAAGCTGAAGCTGAAATTTGATGCCCTTGCCTCTCATGATATTACATATGTCGGAATTGTACAGACCGCACGAGCCAGCGGATTGAAAGAATTTCCGGTTCCGTATGTGTTGACCAACTGTCATAACAGCCTATGTGCAGTGGGCGGAACGATTAATGAGGATGACCACGTTTTCGGCTTGTCTGCTGCTGTAAAATACGGCGGAATCTATGTGCCTGCGCATCAGGCTGTCATTCATCAATATATGCGTGAAATGATGGCAGGCTGCGGTAAAATGATTATCGGATCGGACAGTCATACCCGGTACGGCGCTCTGGGAACAATGGCAGTGGGGGAAGGCGGGCCGGAATTGGTTAAGCAGCTGCTGAACAGGCCGTATGAGATCAACTATCCGGAAGTGGTCTGTGTTTATCTTACCGGCACGCCGAAGCCTGGTGTGGGACCGCAGGATGTGGCGCTGGCGATTATAGGCGCGGTTTTTAAAAACGGATTTGTGAAAAATAAAGTGATGGAATTTACAGGCCCCGGCGTTTGCGGCCTTTCTGTGGATTATCGTAACGGGATTGATGTTATGACGACGGAAACCACATGCTGGACCTCGGTTTGGCACACGGATGAGAAAGTCCGGGATTATTACAGGACGCATGGCAGAGAGGCGGATTATGCGCAGCTTGCGCCGGATTCCGCCGCCTATTATGAC
>USLW01000288.1 GCA_900555605.1 uncultured Clostridium sp.
TACCGCCGGCACCAGGCAGGTACCCGCAGCAGGATGGAAAACGGGCCGGCTGCTTCTGCATGTGTCACTTCCGCGGTAAACGCACCCTCCGCAGGATATTGCGTCACCGTACGCAGCTGCACACTGCCGCCGTCCGATAGCCCGAACCGCGCGCTGCCGCTGACATAAAATTGGATCACCGGCCCCTGTCTGCTGTTCATAAATGCGGTAAACGGCACCAGCGCAAGTCCCGTGGGACCATTGGCCGTGCAGCAGCTCAGGTCAAAGCCGTCGATATTGAAGCTGTAATTGACTTTCGGATTCCGCACTCCGTTAAAACGCGGAAAATATTCAAAAAATCTGCCGTCCGGCCGGACAGCCCCGATCAGCACGTTATAAGCACTTCGTTCGATTTCATCCGCAATCGCCGCTTCCCCTGTCAGCCGAAGCAGCTGGTAGCAGAGCTTCATCCAAGTAACGGTCACACAAGTCTCCATCATCAGCGTGATGTCCGGATTGGTTTGCTCGTATTTTGTGTAATTCCATTGTTCTCCCGTACCGGGCCCTAAATTATACGGAGCGTCCGCGCCGCCTGATCCTAAAAGTGTAATCTCCTGCTCCAAAAGCTTCCGGTAAAACCGCAGCGCAGTCTCCCGCCATTTTTCATCTCCTGCGGCGCGGTAATACTCTACCAGTCCCTCAAAGCAGGACATCATTTCGTAGGCCTTTGCAATGCTTTCCTTCGGGTCGCCGGTGGAACCGATATTCTTTGGATCCTTCCCCCGGTAAATACTTTCAAACAGGTTCTCCCTGCTGCACGCGCCGCTGTCTACAATATAGCCTGCAAAGTCGAGATAACGCTTCTCCCCTGTCAGATGATACAGCTTTACCATCGGTTCTAAAATCGAGCTCGATTCGATCCCGCAAAACGCCCAGCCCGTATCTGTAATCTGGGTTTTCGGCGGAAGTCCCACCTGGGAAATCGTATAATCCGCCATAGCCTTCATGGCTCCAAGTACATCCGCGCGGCCGGTAATCTCATAATAACCCTGCAGTCCGAGCAATACATATTTCCGTTCCCAAAGATCAGAGCCCTGGCTGCCGTTGGGCTGAAATTCATACGGCACAGTGCTGATGCAGCCGTCCGGCGTTTGAATCGACAGCATATCGTCTACTGTTTGATCCAGAATCCCTTTTAATTCCGGATCCTGATTGTATTTATACGTCAGGGATCCGGCTCTCACAAGCTTCCCCCAGAATTCTCCGGTGGCAAACGGATCCACCTTATTGCGGAAATAATCCGCCAGCGCACGATAATTCAGCTGTTTCAAAGTCTTTTCCGTAATCAGGCGAATCAAATCGTCAAATACGCCCTCTAAATGCACCGCGCCTGCCGGCAGCTGATAAAATACATCCTCCCGCATCCTGTTCATACAACTGAAGCTCCTCTCATTTTCCCTTATTCTTCTTTTTATGCAGTACGATGCCTGTGATACAGGCCGCCGCTGCCAATATTCCTGCGCGGATTACGCCTGGCAATTCCGTCCCGTTCAGCCTGCCGGAAGACTTGCCGTCTTCTTTGGAAGCCGGCGCCGGAGTTGCGGTCTGTTCGGCAATGCTTTTACTCGTAAAATGATAGCAAAAACGCTCGTTCGGCGCGCAGTCGCCGTTTAAGTAGAATTCCATGGCATCGCCTTCTGTCTGCATATGATCCATCCATTTAAAATGAAATGAGATTGATTCCGTTTCTGCAAGATTTAGGGCACTGCGCGGAATTGCCAGATGCAGCTGTGTGCCTGAGACCTGATAGGAAATCGTATCCGATACCACCTCCCAATTCCAACCGCCGGTGCTGCGTTCAAGCGTTGTGAGACCGTCCCGCACATTCGACCGATTGACAATAAAATCAAATCCCTCCCAATTCGGGTTTTCGGGAGAAACCTGCAGCAGCAGATTCATCCACCCGGCATCCGTAAAGGCGGTGACAGCCTGCTCCGTCTGAACATAAAAATAGATATTTTCCGAATCGTATGTAACCTTTGACAGCCGGAAGTCATTGCGGCCCGTATCATTCGTATACGTATTTTTGCCGATACCCTTTGCATCCCGGACCGAGATGTCCCCTACATCGTCTCTGTACTCCAGTCCGATTTCGTCCCACTGTGAAAAATCACCGTCGACCGATATCGTTTTGCTCTGCGATTGCGCATTCTGTACGCCGGTACCCTTATATCGCCGGATATTTGCCACCAGCTGATTATAAAAATTATCCGCCAGCTTCCCCTCTCGCGTTGGTTCCGCGTCACGGCTGAACTCCGTTGTAAAAACATCGCAGAAGCCGCCGGAAGCCATGGGCTCCTTTTTAGAGCTGGCAGCCCAATCCGGTATCTCGGTAAAACGCGCCGCAATCCATTCGTTCCAGCCCGTAATGAAAATCATACTCGGATCCAATTCAATGGCCCTGTCAAACTGCTGCTGCAGGTTCGCGCCATATTCGCTGCCGTACGCATCGCTGGTAGGATCCTTCAGCAGCTTGTTGCTGCCGCCTACCGTATAGCTCCGTCCCCGCGCGATAAAATTTCCCTCTTCATCCGTAGCACTCATAAAGTCCAGGGAATCCGACCAGTTTTGCGCAACACCCACAGTAACGATTTCACATGGATTCTGCTCCGTATATCCCGGCTCCTGCGGATACAGGGACAGCCAGGGCCATGCGTTCGCCTCGGTTACCGGCGTATAATACGGATGCGGCTTCCGATATGTAAAAAAGTCTTTGATCTCTTCAGGCACTGCCGTATCCTGGGCCAGAATCAGGGGTTTGCCCTCCCATAAAAACCAAAGATCCTGATATTTTTCCTTAGAATAAAAATCCTTATAAAAACGCTCGATTGCTGGTCCGTTATACGCCGCGTTCCAGGTCAGAAGCAGCGCCACCCCCGGCGTGTCCCCGCCTTCTTCACGAATCTCGGCAAACACATCCAGCAGGTTCTGCAAAGAAGCCTTTGTGTAGCTGTTGGCATCATGCGTGCCGCCTGCATAATAATTGGAATAGTCGATAATGATGGCATCAATCCCTGCATCCGTCAGCATTTGTGCATGCTTGCGGATCACATAATCATCTTTTGATAAATCGTAATACCCGAACAGGGGTTCTCCCCAATAATGATAAGTAATGTTTGGTCCCCACACAGAGCTGTCATGCAGCGCATTCTCATTTTGCTTAATAATCTGTGTCACATTCCGAGGTGCTTGGCGGTCGGTGCCGACAGTGGCCGCCATAAAGTTATTGTGCCAGATATGATAAAAGATTGCTACATATTTATCACTTTTGACAGGCCCGGTTTCTGAAGCCGCAGGTGTGCTTCTGCCCAGCGCGTCGGTCATCACCCAAGTATTACTGTAATTCTCCCATGTTCCGTTTGCCTGTACCTTCATAGTCTGCCCTCCCATCAATAATCCGGTGGCAAGCAGCGCCGCAAGAAATAAGCAGCCGAACTGCCGATAAAAAGTTT
>USLW01000289.1 GCA_900555605.1 uncultured Clostridium sp.
GGCAGTCCTTCAGGCACGGCGGCTACGGCAAGACTGATTCCCGCCAGCAGCATTTCAATCAAGGGTTCTCCTTTCATAATGCCCACCGCTGTCACAATCAGGCAGATCAGCAGGCAGCCCAGTACAATATATCTGCCCATCACCGCCAGTCTGCGCTGCAGCGGCGTCTCTTCGTCCGCCGCCTCCTGAATCAGGCCCGAAATTCGTCCCATCTGTGTAGACATGCCGGTGTCGGTTACGCCGAAGGTTGCGGACCCGCTCACAATCTGGGTACCGGCATACAGCGAGCCTTCTTCTTTATATACTGCCACGGATTCTCCGGTCAGCATGGATTCATCCACATGGAGTCCCACGGCTTTAATCAGAAACCCGTCCGCCGGAACGACATCGCCTGCACTCACGCATACAATATCTCCGGGAACCACCTGCTCTGCTTGTATGGTCGTCTGTCTGCCGTCGCGCAGTACCTTTGCTTTCAACGCGGTTAGCTTCCGCAGCGCTTCAATGGTTTTTTCTGTCCGAAATTCCTGTATAAACCCTAAAAATGCGTTAACGATGACAATACCGACCATGACCATGGCTTCAATCCAGTCCGACATAAAGGCGGAGATCGCCGTACAGCCAATCAGTATGATCGTCATAACATCGGTAAACTGACCGAAGAACAGCAAAACTGCCGGCTTCTTCTTGTGTTTATCCAATGTGTTTTTTCCGTATTTCAACAATCTCTTTTGTGCTTCTGTGCTTGATAGTCCCGTATATTCCCGCACCATAAGAAACCTCCCGGATAGACATCCTGCTCGATTATGTAAAATGTCTATTCGGGATTGTCCTAAAATATGCTACTCTGCAGAAGATTCCGGTTTCCGATTTATTCCTTTTTACCATTATCATAAAAATGCGGAGCTGTAACGCTCCGCATGGCCCAGCGATTATTTTTCCGTAAATCGAATAGAAGCAAACGCGCTGTTAAAAACCGCGTGATACCGCGCAAACTGTTCCGTAGGCGCGGTACAGATGATCTCAAAAACAAAATGCTCCCGCTGCACGAATACATACCAGTACGTGGTATCCTGTCCGTTGGTCATGGCTTTATATGCCAGATATTCCCGGTCGCTTCCGCTGGGAACAATTCCGTCAGCCGAAATGAAAGCAAAGTCCAAAAAACCGTATGTGTTGTCCTCCAGCGATTCCTTTACATCCCGCACATATTCGGAAAGCGGATCCGCACCCGAGTAGCATTTGGCCAGCACGATCATGGCGGTTTCATCGCTGTAGCAAGACTGTACGTTCTCACTGGCAAAAATATTGGAGAACACATCGTCCTGCCGGACATCCCGCCACCCCTCCGGAAGCGCAATTTCCGCATCAATCACATCGGCCTCCGGCGGATACGTATAATGCGGTCCCCCCGCGTAGTCAAAGCTTCGCTTTGTACTTTTACACCCGCACACCAAAAGCATGACGGCAAAAGCAGCCGCAGCTATCAATACGCGCTTCCTCAGGCTCTGTTTTGTCATATCGCTGAACCTCCTCTGTCTGCCGCAGGTTATTCGGGCCCCGCCGCGCCGGCAAGTGCCGCTGCCGGATGTGATGCACCCTTGGGCAGTCTGCCTTTTAAAATAATGCCGTCATCCATTACAACTTCCTCCGGCGGCGCCAGCAGTACTGACGGCGTCTTCAGGATCTTTGCCATCATCCGCATGGACTGCGCATAATATTGTCCGTCACAGATTCTCTCATCTGCCACGACCTTGATGCCCATCAGACGATGCTTGATCAGCTGGCCATCCGCCGTGACCTCCCGAACCGTCTGTTTTTTTCCTATAGCCACAAATACAGAAGTTGTCCCAAATTCATATATATGATGGTAGATCGGTCTTATGCCGATAGAGCCCATATTCGTCAGAAACATGCTGGTATGAAAGGGACTTACCTTATTTATAATTTTCGGCATTTTACCCCTTCTGTCTAAAAAAGTCAAGAAATTTACGACAAACCGCACCAGCCACGAGGGCAGATTCCCAATGGCAGAAGCGGTGTTGTCCGTTCCGTTTACAGCATCTTCCTTCCGATTCTCATCCACAGCGGCATTAAACTTATTTACCACATCGAGCAATGTATCCTCCGGTTCAAATAAAGGTTTAATGCTGGTGGTCAGCGCCTCATCCCCCGTCCCCCGCTTAATAGACATGGAAATACTGATATGATTGCGTGCAAATATTTTGCCGCGCATGACAAATCGATTCAGATACGGGCGCAGTGCGATAAGCCGCACCATGGCCGCGATTACAACATGATACATTTTCAATCCCGGAATGTCCGTCTCCCCGTGGCGGCGTACAAACCTTTCCAATTCCGTAATATCCAAGGTGTCCGAAAAATAAACCTGACTGTCCACCCGGGTTTTCATGATATACGGAATCAGCAAAAAAAACGGATCCACCTTTTTGACTCGATACCCGTCATAGCGGTCTCCAAACTTTCGCTTCAGCTGCATATTGATCCTCACCCCATTAAAAATATGGTTAACAGATGCAGTATAACATATTCCTGCCGAAGTTGCACTTTTTTTTGCATTTTTCAAAAGAAAACGGCGATATCACCGTCTTGCTCAGTTCTATCGCCGTCATTTGAAATGAGAATTCGATTTCAAACAAATATTATTTGTTCTTACACCGGTAACTTGCGCACATGCTTTCGTCCGATTTCTGAGAACAGCATCCCGCCTTGGGGGCGACATGAATTTCAGAAAGAGAACACAGGCAGTCCGAAGTCAGATTGTATTCACAGCTTTTGACGTCACAAGCAATTGTTTGTCTTCCAGTATAATGATCCATAAAAGAAGCCTCCTCCGACCTGTTCGCAGCGATAGATTTCCCACGCGTTTCATTTGATTGATTGTAACAGGTCTGAGTCTATTATACGATTTGAGGAAAGAATTATTCTTCCATTTTTTGAGAAAAATTCAGCTGAGCAATCTGCTGCGGCAGCAGCGGTACACAGGTCTCTGGCGGAATCGTGACCGCTTTTCTGAAAACAGAAGGCGTCATGCCTGTAATGCGCTTAAAAAGCTGTGTAAAATAAGATTGGCTTTCATATCCCACAAGCTCCGGAATTGCGCCGATCGGGACCTGGGAGCTGCACAAATAGTAGCAGGCCTGTGAAATCCGGATCTGCCGCAGAAGCTCCGTAAACGTCGATCCGGTATCCGTTTTCAGCCTGCGGCCGAGATAAGAAGGAACATAGTTAAAATGCACGGCAGTCTCCTGTAGTGAGATACGTCGGTAGTGCGTCTGCAGGTAATACAGGATATCCGCGGCCTGCTCTGCCCGATGGTAGGAGGAGGCCGCGCATATCATGCGGCCATTCGCACAAAGAATCAAACGCAGAAGCAATGCGGTCAGCAGTGCTTCATAGCAGGCGCAGTCAGAACCGTCCGGGCGGAAATATTCACGCAGCAGCTGTTCGGTTAGAGACAGAACCTACG
>USLW01000290.1 GCA_900555605.1 uncultured Clostridium sp.
TTTGGGCGAAGCGGGGGCAGCAGGAGAGGCAGTACTGCTTTGCGCAAAGGGATCCGTACCGTCTCCGGAAAACTGTCCCGGGCCTGCGGTCAGCACGGCGATGAGCAGAACTGCCGCAAGCCCTCCGAGTACGGCAATTCCGATCTCCGCTGCAAATCTCCGAACAAAGTGCTTTTGCGGCGCAGGTGTGAGAATCGTTTCGGTTTCGCAGCCCCTGTCCGCAGCATTTACGGCGATTCTGACTGCATTTTTTGTTTCCTCTTTTTTTTCGGAGGAAAAAGGAACTGCGTTTATTTCTTTTTGATATTGCTCTTGAAACATTCTTGATGCTCCTTTCCTTTTTCACGAACATTTTCATAAAATTGCGTCTGCGGTAAGACTCTGGATAGGGGATCGTGCGCCGGATACGCGGCGTTTTAATCAATCAGGACCGTCTTCCCCCAGCAATTGCCGGAGCTGCCGCCGCGCTCTGCTCAGGCCTGTTCCGGCAGCGGAGCGGGAAATGTGCAGAACGTCCGCAATTTCATGGATTTTCATGTTTTCGTAATAATACAGATACACAATGTCACGGTATCTCGGCTTCAGCTGCATCACTGCGCTCAGTACATGCTGCTGACGGAAAATGTTTTCTGCGGGATCTTCTGTCGCCCTGCTGCCTTCTGTTTCCGAAAGCGCGGTCTCCAGGCGGCGGCAGGCACTTTTGTGCAGATCCCTGCATTGATTGATGACGGCGCGGATCAGATATGCCTTTGCATGTTCTTCGTCCGGGAAGTTTTTTTCGCATCTGATCAGGTTCAGAAAAACAGTCTGGACGATATCCTGTGCATCGTGGACCGATTGGGTATGGTGAAATGCGATTCTTGCTGCCATGTTGTAATAGCGCTCGAAAAGCATATTTATAAAATCCCCATCAGCCATACACGCCCCACATCCTTTCAACTATAAAACGATTCGGACCCTGCTTTTTTTACACAAGCATATTTTTTTCAATATATCACGGCGCGGCAGCTGCTGCAAGGGCAAGGCTGGCGCCTGCTGCGGAGGCACGCCGCGGCCGCAGATGCGTGGGCCCTCAGATGGTTCTGCAGGTGCTTGGGGCCTGCCGCAGGCATCTGCGGCGTATCTGCCTGCAGCAAAAATAAATTTGACAAGTAAAAATGAAAATGATACAATCACCCTTTGTAAGGCGGTTAGAGCCTTTGCAAATTGCAAAAAATATTTTGACCGATTCTGTTGCTTTGATAACGGAGAAAAAGAGGCCGGACGGACAGCCGGGTCAAACGCCGATTGGCAACACTGTTGCCTTATTGATTGAGCGTGAGCTCAAATTTTATAAGTTGGTTACTCAAAACCGTGCGCTGCGGCGCATTGCGCTTGTGAAACAATCAATAAGAGTGGTAAAAGTATTTTTGCTATATAGACTCTAATCTACTATATGAATAAATAATGTCCGCCTGCCGGAAATAAATAAAACTGTAGTATGATCACTCCAAGCGCCAGCCGGTTTCGGTAACAAAGCACGGAGTTTTTATATTTTACGGGGTAATGGTGGCGGCTATGGAGAACAAGTTAAAGTTATACGGCTTCAATAATCTTACAAAATCACTGAGCTTCAATATATATGATGTATGCTACGCCAAAAGCGAACGCGCGCAGCGGGACTATATTGCGTATGTGGACGAACAGTATAATTCCGAACGTCTGACGAATATCCTGTGCCGTGTTACGGAAATGATCGGCGCAAAGGTGCTGAATGTGTCCAAGCAGGATTATGATCCTCAGGGCGCCAGTGTGACGCTGCTGGTGGCAGAGCCGACCATGGTCCCGGCTGTAAACGGGGAGACCGTGGTGGCGCATTTGGACAAGAGTCATGTAACGGTGCATACGTATCCGGAATATCATCCGGATACATCCATCGCTACCTTTCGGGTAGACATCGACGTTGCAACGTGCGGAGAAATTACCCCGCTCAGCACGCTGGATTATCTGATCGGCAGCTTTGATTCCGATATTATTACTATGGATTACAGAGTGCGGGGCTTTACCAGAGACATTACGGGCAGAAAATTGTTCATCGATCATGATATCACTTCGATACAGGATTATATTGATAACGGAACGCTGAAACGGTATGATGCGGTGGACATCAACATGTACCAGGCAAATATTTTTCATACGAAAATGCTGATCAAGGATGTGGATCTGCAGAACTATCTGTTTAATACAGATGTATATGAACTGCCGCCGAAAACGAGACTAACAATCACAAACAGTCTGCGGCGTGAAATGATTGAAATATTCAGCGGCGTTAACGTTTATCAATGATCGGCGAAGAAGGTGGGCAGGCAGCAGCGAGATGATACGAAATATACAGCAGAAAGCGCCTCTGATGGAGGCTTTGGAAGAATGGAAGCGGATGCGCACCGTGCCGTTTGATGTGCCGGGCCATAAGCGGGGAAAGGGCAATCCTGAGCTTACGGATTTTCTCGGGACAAAATGTCTGAGCATGGATGTGAACTCTATGAAGCCGCTGGATAATCTGTGCCATCCCACCGGGGTGATCCGGGAAGCGGAAGCGCTGGCGGCAGACGCGTTCGGTGCAGCTGCGGCATTTTTTATGGTGAACGGTACTACATCCGCCGTACAGGCCATGATTTTTGCCTCTGTAAAGCAGGGGGAAAGCATCATTGTGCCGCGTAATGTGCATCGCAGCGTGATCAATGCAATGGTGCTGTGCGGAGCCGTTCCGGTTTATGTGAATCCGAAAGTCAGTCAGGAGCTGGGAATTTCCCTCGGCATGACTGTCTGCGATGTGGAGGCGGCCATCAAAAGGCATCCGGAGGCAAAGGCCGTATTCGTCAATCATCCGACCTATTACGGAATCTGTTCCGATTTAAGGCGCATCGCGGAAATCGCCCACGCCGCCGGTATGCGGGTCCTTGCGGACGAGGCTCACGGAACGCATTTTTCTTTCAGTCCGCTGCTGCCGGTCTCTGCCATGGAGGCCGGTGCGGATATGTCCTCGGTAAGCATGCATAAGTCCGGAGGCTCTCTGACCCAGAGCTCGATTTTGCTTTGCGGTAAAAATATAAATGCGGACTATGTGCGGCAGGTGATTAATCTTACGCAGACCACCTCCGCCTCTTATCTGCTGCTTTCCAGTCTGGATATTTCAAGAAGAAATCTGGCGCTGCGGGGAGCGGAAATTTTCAGCAAGGTGACGGAAATGGCAGAATACGCCAGAGGTGAAATCAATCAGATCGGCGACTATTATGCGTATGCCCGGGATCTGATCAACGGCACGGACGTATACGATTTTGATATTACGAAGCTTTCCGTTAACACCGCGGGCCTGGGGCTGGCGGGGATCGAGGTATATGATCTGCTGCGGGACGAATATGATATTCAGATTGAGTTCGGGGATATCGGCAATATTTTAGCGTATATTTCCGTAGGAGACCGACAGGCCGATATTGAGCGGCT
>USLW01000291.1 GCA_900555605.1 uncultured Clostridium sp.
GACGGTTGCGGTCACAGCGCCGGCGATCCCCCCGATCCGGAGACCGACAAAGGTCGAAGCATTGACCGCCAGGGGGCCCGGCGTCATTTGAGAGATTGTGACGATGTCTGAAAATGCCTGAGAACTCAGCCAGCGCTCTGTTTCTACGATCCGCTGCTGAATCAGCGGAAGCGTAGCATAGCCGCCGCCGATACTGAACAGGCCAACCTGCAGAAACTGCAAGAACAAGTCAAATATGGTCTTCATGCGGCCCGCTCCTTTTTCTTCCGCGTATCCGGCCGGTTATCAAGCAATAGGCAGCACAGCACAAGAGAATGATTATGACATTGATCTGCAGAAAAAAGCTAAAAACGAATGCGATTGCTGCCATCCAAAGCAGGGCCGGACGTTTTTCGCCGGCCAGGGCCCGGCTCATATCTATTACCACGTCGGCGATGAGCGCACAGACGCCTGCCTGCATGCCCCTCATGACAGCACGGAGCATTTGGTTTTCCCCAATAACAGAGTAAAATGCGGAGATGACGGAAAGAATCAGAATCGGCGGCAGAATCGCGGCAATACAGCTGATGAACGCTCCGATTTTACCTGCGATCCGATTTCCTGCCAGCACAGAGAGATTAACCGCAATGGCGCCGGGCGCGGATTGTGCAACCGCTGCCATATCCATCAGCTCTGTCTCGGAAAAGTATCCTTTTTTCTGCACAAAAAATTTGCGGATCATGGGGATGATTACGTATCCGCCTCCAATGGTAAATGCGCTGATATATAAATTGACGCCCAAAAGCCAAATGTACTTTTTAATATTTTCTCTGTTCATAGTTAAAACTCCTTTTTATCCGCACGCCTGCTATTGTATCAATTGCATAATGATAAATAAAATGCTATTATTTTATTAAATTCATTATTTAATTTTATTGATTGTTTTATTGATTGTTTTATTGATTGCCGGCCGACAGGCGGCGCACGGGAGGGAGAACGGAGCGAAAGTATGAATATAAAACAACTGCAGATATTTCAAGCTGTTTGTGAAGAAATGAGCTTTACCAGAGCCGCGGCCCGGCTTTATATGACGCAGCCCGCGGTATCTCATGTGATCCGTGAGCTGGAGGAGGCGCTCGGATGTCCGCTGTTTGAACGAGTGGGGCGCGGAATTCGGATCAGTCAGCCGGGAAAACGATTTCTGGAGAAGGTTCTTCGTCTGCTGACGCAGTATGAAGATTTGCTGCGTGCACCGGAAGAAATAGACGAGCAGGCGGCAGTCCGGGTGGGTTCCAGTATTACCATTGCCAATTTCCGCTTGCCGGAGATTATGACAGGCTTTTATGCGCGCTATCCGGAGACACCGGTGTATGTTGATATTGACAGTGCGGGAAATATGGAACAGAAGGTCCTTTGCAATGATGTAGATATTGCTTTTATAGAAGGAACGATCCATTCAGAGGAATTGATAAAGCATCCGTTTTCGGCATATCGTATGGCCGTGGTTTGTTCTCCGCATCATCCGTTTGCCGGGCGGGAGGCTGTCTCTGCAGAGGAATTGGTGAGCGCACGTCTGCTCCTCCGGGAAAAAGGGAGCGCCGCTCGGGATGTGCTGGATAGCGCGCTGCTGCTGAACCGATATGCCGAGCCGGCTTGGACCAGTGTGAACTCTCAGGCGCTGATCCAAGCGGTCAAAGCGAATTTAGGCATCAGTGTGCTGCCGGAAATTTTGGTTGAAGAGGAGCTTCGTTCCGGCAGGCTTGTTTTGCTGAAACTGAAAGGCTTGACATTGACGAATCTGAATTATGCGGTGTACCGCAGAGACAAATATTTGACTGCGCCGATCCGGCATTTGCTGGCGTCCGCGGACAGTCGTTCATAGGATTACGTTGCAGGCGCGGATTTTCCGGAAGCGGATTTTCCGGAAAATGAAGAATTCCGTTAAAATAAGGGTTGACACAATCCCCCGGCTGTGCTATCCTAACCAAGCGAGTTAAGTGGAAGTCGTTCGCTTCTCACCTGGCCGGCAAATATGCCAGCGGGTTGTACGCAAGGATTGATGTGCTTTTGGCAAAATCATATGCGGCAGAGAAGGCGGACCGACACAAACGCGGTTCGCTATTTTAATGTGGAGGTGTCTGTTATCAACAAAAACGAATTGATGATCAATGATGAAATCAGAGATAAGGAAGTTCGTCTTATCGATGAGGACGGTAATCCGATCGGTATCGTATCCGCGAAAGAAGCGCAGCAAATTGCCTATCAGAAAAATTTGGATCTTGTGAAGATTGCGCCTATGGCGAATCCGCCCGTATGCAAAATCATGAATTATGACAAATATGTCTTTGATATGGCAAAGAAGGAAAAAGAGGTTCGCAAGAATCAAAAGGTCGTAAATATCAAAGAGGTAAGAATGGGACTTGGCATTGGTGACCATGACTTCAATGTGAAGGTAAAGGGCGCCGTAAAGTTTCTACAGGATGGGGATAAGGTAAAGGTTACCGTGAAATTCGGAGGCAGAGAGATGAATTATACGCATGCCGGCGAAGAATTAATTGATCGTTTTGCGCAGGTGGTTTCAGAATACGGTACACTGGAACGGAGACCGAGGCTGGAAGGCCGCAGAATGACAGTGATGATCAATCCGAAGTGAAACAGCATCTGAAGTACGGAAAGGAATGGAGATAATATGCCTAAAGTAAAGACACACAGTGCTTCTAAAAAGAGATTTAGAATCACGGGAAACGGAAAAGTGAAAATGAGCCACGCCTGCAGACGGCACAGACTGGTCAGCAAGCCTCGGAAATCAAAAAAAGCGCACAAAATGCCGACGTACGCTGCGGATGCAAATTCAGCGGTTGTAAAAAGGCTTTTGCCGTATGCGAAATAAGGAGGTAGGCTGCCATGTCAAGAGTGAAAAATTCAGTAAAAACAAGAGCCAGACGCAAGAGAGTCATTAAACTCGCCAAGGGATATTTCGGAAGAAAAAGTACCGTATTCAGAACTGCAAATCAGGCGGTTATCAAGTCCGCGATGTATGCTTCCCGCGACAGACGTTCCAAAAAGCGGGATTTCAGAAAACTCTGGATTACCAGAATCAACGCCGCGGCAAGAATGAACGGAATGTCCTACAGTACATTTATGTTTGCTTTGAAATCAAAGGGCATTGAGCTGAACCGCAAGGTGCTTGCCGATATGGCTGTCAATGACAGCGCAGGCTTTGCAAAGCTTGTGGAGCAGGTCAAAGCCTAATACCTGCAATAGAGGCGTTATCACAGCAGCTTTCGGGTCTTGTACGGAAAATGAGACTTGGGGCTGCTGCTTGTATTCCGGGCGGCGCGGCGGAACGAAAAGGCGTAAGGATACGGTAGAATTATATGCAATTCATTACGAGCAATCAGAATCACAATGTGCAGTGGGTGCGGAATCTGCGGCTCCGGAAATACCGGGAAAGCAGCGGCTGCTTCTTTATTGAAGGAATGCGTGCTGTCT
>USLW01000292.1 GCA_900555605.1 uncultured Clostridium sp.
TGCTCCGCCGCCGAACTGCTGCAGACAGATCCGTTTTCAGAAGCAAACGAGGTCAAGCCCACGGAAAGAATCAGGCAAACCAAGCAAACCGCACATACGAACAACCATCTTGCTTTCATTCAAATCCCTTCTTTCAGCTTTTCACTTTTTATAATGTCAACACCTCCTTGCCGTTTATTATATCCGATCCTGTCAAAGATTTCAACCGTCAATTAGCCGGAAGCGCCAACCGCAAACGGAGCAATTTTCCGGAGAACGCGATCCGCAATCAGGCACAGCATAATAGTTGCTGCAGTCACAAGCAGGGCAGCGGAAAAGCGATCCTCTGCCAGCATGACTCTGGTAAAGGGCACCACCATCTGGAAAAATAGAATCGGGAATTTATGCATTAACAAAATGGGCAGCGTACGCTGTCCCATGTACGTCAGAAACTTCAGGCAGGATCCGATTGCTGCAGATAAAGAAATGATAAATAAAATACCGGCTGCCGCGCCAACGTAAAACAAGCCGAGATGATGGTAGGAATCCATGCCGTAATCAACCAGGCCGTTTTGTTCGGAAACTGCCACGCAAAGTGCTGCAAAAACAGCGGCCGGCACATACAGCAGCACACGCTTCTTTTGCAGCACGCACAGCAATGCACAGGCACGTCCGGTTTGTGCAAGCTGCCTGCACGCATATCCGGCAGAAAAAAAGACCAGCATATTTACAGCGGTTTCAACGGCAAAGGGCATATTATAAATATGCAAATATTTTGTATTCAGCGCGCCCGCTGCCGCAAAAAAAAGAGGGGGCACAAGTAAAAGCCACGGCCTGCCGCTGTTTTTTTCCAGCAGCCTCGCTACTCCATAAAAAAGAATATATACGGCAAACAAGCAGGGCAGAAACCAAAGCGGCAGATTCCAGCGCATATAGCCTTTTTTGCTGTTTCCGTAAAGCATACCGAGGAGGTTGGGTAAAATGCCGGAGTGCCCCGGCGCCGCCTGCAGAATTTCTGCGGCCGTATCTCCGATCAGCTGATAGAGCAGGATGCTGATCACGGAAAATATATAATACGGAATCAGAATGTTTTTTACCTTTTTCCGCAGAAATGAGGAAAAGCCCTGATGGCAGGTTTTAAAGACAAAGCCGCTGATAAAGAAAAAGCAGGGTACATGAAAGGTATACAAAAAGATCTTAAAAGCGCCGCCCTTCACCGTATGCCCGAACACAATTGCAACGATTGACAGCGCTTTTGCAATATCTGCCCAAATAATTCTGTTTTTTACTGCCGCCCTCTGTTCCATATTCCATATCACTTATGCTGTTTGATTTCTTGGTCCGGCTTATGAGTGCCGGCTTTGTATCGTACACGGAAAAACAAAAATATTCAAGTCAGGCCGCCTCAATATCCTGAAAAAAGTGATAAATCGCATTTTCAGAGGCGCTCGTATAGGTAGCGGTAAAAAGCATCATGACGCTGTCAATCTTTCGTACATACAGCTTTTGATGCAGCATTCCGCTTACCGAATACGCTGCCGTGTAATATTTTTCACCTGCAATCGTGGCTGTTCCGTCCTTTACATAAGTATAAGCCTCCAGCTGTTCAAACTGCTCCCGAAGCACCTCAAGATATTCTTTTTCCGTCAGATTCCGGTTAGACAGTCCCGTAATACTTTCATAGGCCAGCGATACATTTGTGGTTTCGTCAGGAAATATAATCATAAATTCATACGCGGTTTTAAATTTGGAAGCCTCAATCTCCGATTTGCTTGCCAGGCCTTCATTTACCACCATGTCCTGGCCTTGTGCCAGAACCTCTTTTAATTTGTCGCTGCTCAAAGGCTCGTATCCGTCTTGCAGCGTAAACCGGATGCCCGACCAGGTGTTCTCAAATGACTTCCCCGACCAGGTACCGAGACGAATCTTCGCGGACGAACTGCTGCAGGCACAGCACAAAAGAATCGCGGTCAGAATCATAGCAGTAAAACAAAAAATTTTTTTCTTCATATGGAGCTCCTCTTTTCCTAAAAATATGTAAAACGATTTATGCGCCGCCAATTCTGCCTTTCAAAAGCACAGAACGGTAAACGGCTTTATTCATTGTATATATTTTACATGGTCCGTTCTCTTTTCGCAATAGAATATTCATATTTTATTTTCATCTATTCTTTCGCCCCTCTCAGGATTCTACATTTTTCCGCTCCGCATCTGCAATTTGTGTTTCAAAAATGTCTTGTAGCCGGATATTATAAACGATGTCTCCTTCCAGTTAGCAAATGATATTACTTTCCTTTTTCACGCGTTAGAGTCTTCCTTAAAACTGATATCGGATTCTGTTCCCTATCTTGCCGACAGTAACGCCGCCGATTTATGCGCACGGGCAAATTGCAGGCATCCTGGCCGGCAGCCGCGGCAATTCTGCAAATGCAGGAGGATATAAAAAAGCAGTCCGGCGTATTCCAATTCACTGCTGTTGATGCGCATCACTTGGTGATGTCTTATCAAGCCCTTAACATAAACGATGGGATTTTGCTTACTTTAAGTGCCTACGGACTTGATTCCTGCAGAAGCCGATTCCTACGTATTCCGTACATTTTTAATCGTCAGCGGAATAAAAAAATTTGGAACGCATTGCTTTTGTCGCCCCATTAACCGGAGGTATCAACAACACAGCGTTTTAGTTAAAATGCCAGCGCCTGTCGGATCAGGCGCCCACGCAGACTTATGTCGTCGTTATGCTGAATATAAAAGGGATTCAAGCTGAGCAATGAAAATTTCGGGATCGTGGCCGGTGCTGCGCTGCCTAATAAAACAAGCGCAAAACTTTTATGCCGCAGCCGCCTATACTGCGCGAAAGAGGCGGTGGGAGGCGTAAATGTCTGCCGCCGAATGAATTCAGCGTCACCGCGGCTTCTTCCGCTCCCGTTCCGCACCAAGACAATTTATGCCGGATCATGCGCAGGCGCCAATCCCGCTTCGGCAATTTTCAGCATAATAGCACATTCCATACGCTTGCGGAAGAGATCGCACCCGTACTCATAAACACCTTCTATACTGCCGGAAGCATGATAGGCATTTGCCGCGCAGCCGCCGGAACAATACAGGCGCGCCCAACAGCCTTTGCACTCCGGCCGGGCATACACATTGCACCGTTTGAATGCATCTCTCAGTGAGGTGTTGGTGATGCCTTTCCACACATCTCCCATCGCGTACTGGGGATCTCCCACAAATTGATGACAGGGATACAGCTCTCCCCAAGGCGTCACAGCCAGATACTCTGTGCCACTGCCGCAGCCGGAAATACGTTTATAGACACAGGGACCGCCCTTTAAATCTATCATATAGTGATAAAAGGTAAATCCCCTGCCCTCCTTTTTACGGCGGATCATTTCTTTTGCCAATTCTTCATACTGCTTATACAGCACCTGCTTGTCCGAATCTGTCAGCGCGTAAGGTTCATCCGGCGCACAGACCACCGGCTCTATAG
>USLW01000293.1 GCA_900555605.1 uncultured Clostridium sp.
GAGATGCGCTGCCCCGCAGGCTGGGCAAATAAAAGTCTGAAAGAACTGAATCTCAATAAAAAATATAAAATCAATATCATTGCCGCCAGAAATGAAACGCGTGTTTCTGCACCGCTGGACGGCGATTACGTACTTTCCTCGGAGGATATGATTTTGATGATCGGCGCCACGGATGTATTTTCCAAGCTCGGATAAGACGGCGGAACAGGAGGCTATTTTGATTGTTAAAAATCCGAAATTCGTAATATCGGCTGTTTCACCGAAGCAATATCCGGACTGCAACCTTCTGGAGGTGGCGTTTGCGGGACGGTCTAATGTCGGAAAATCTTCGCTGATCAACGCGCTTTTGGGACGGAAAAACCTTGCCAGAAGCGGTTCAAAGCAGGGGATGACCCGGCAGATCAATTATTATAACCTCGACGATGAGCTGCATTTTGTGGATCTGCCCGGATATGGCTTCGCCGCAGTACCGCAAAGCGAAAAAAACCTGTGGGGGAAAGTCATTGAAAATTATCTGAATGTACGTCCGCAGCTGTATTTGGTCCTGCTGCTGCTGGATATCCGTCATAAACCCTCTGCGGATGATCTGAAAATGTACCGCTGGATATGTGCTTCAGGTCTGTCCTACTTGATTGTAGCGACCAAAACGGATAAAATAAACAGATCTCAGGTGAAGCCGCAGCTGAACCTGATCCGGGAAGCACTGGCGCTGCCGGAGGAAATTGCAGTGCTCCCGGTGTCTGCCGAAAAACGGGAAGGCATTCAAGAGCTTTGGGTGGCCATCGACCGGTTTCTTGTGGAAGAATAAAAAGAAGGGATTGTATCATATGAAAATACCGTTTGTAACAAATGAACAAATCAAAGAGATCTGCAGCCATTATGCCACCCCTTTTTATTTATATGATGAAAAGGGCATCCGCGCCGGTATTCGCCGACTTTTTGCGGCCTTTTCCTGGAATCCGGGATATAAAGAGTACTTTGCCGTAAAAGCATGCCCGAATCCGTTTCTTATCCGTATCATGCAGGAGGAGGGCTGCGGCCTGGACTGCTCGTCCTACACGGAGCTGATGATCGCGGAGGCCCTGAAATGCCGCGGAACAGAAATTATGTTTTCTTCGAATGTTACGCCTGCCGATGATTTCCGGTATGCCAGAAAACTGGATGCCACCATTAATCTGGATGATTATACGCATATTGCATTTTTAGAGCAGAACGGCGGTCTGCCGGAAACGCTGTGTCTGCGCTACAATCCCGGCGGGGATTTTAAAATCGGCAACACGATTATGGGAAATCCGGGGGAGGCCAAGTACGGGTTTACGAAACAGCAGCTTCTGGACGGAGTGAAAGTGCTGCAGCAAAAGGGTGTCCGCCGTTTCGGACTGCATGCGTTTTTGGCCAGTAACATGCTGGATCGGGATTATTACGGCAAGCTCTCTGAGATTTTGTTTGAAACGGCGGTCTGGCTGAACCAAGAGACCGGAGCGGATATCCGGTTTGTAAATCTGTCTGGCGGAATCGGCATTCCGTATCGTCCGGAAGACCCCGCGCCGGATCTGGAATACATCGGACAGACCGTTAAGGCGGCGTATGACCGTGTGATTGCGCCTTCTCCGATTGCCGGATTATCTATTTATACGGAGCTTGGCCGATACATAACGGGACCCCACGGAATTCTCTTCTCTAAGGTACTGCACAAAAAAGATACGTACAAGCATTATGTGGGGCTGGATGCCTGCGCCGCGAATCTGATGCGCCCCGCGATATACGGCGCGTATCATCATATTACAGTAATGGGAAAGGAAAACGCTCCTGCGGATCATATTTACGACGTTACCGGGGGCTTATGTGAAAACAACGATAAATTTGCGATTGACAGGCCTTTGCCGGAAATCAGCGTGGGAGATATCCTGGCGATACAGGATGCCGGGGCACACGGATTTTCCATGGGATATAATTATAACGGCAAGCTTCGGAGCGCGGAGCTGCTTTTGAAAGAGGACGGCACCGTGGAAATGATCCGGCGGGCGGAAACGCCGAAGGATTACTTTGCAACCTTTGATTTCAGCGGGCTGTTTACATTCTGATCGGCAAAAGCGTGCGTTACACGGGTCCTGAAAAAAGGACCGAAAAGAAAGGAGCAGAAAAATGAGAGACGGTATGAATGATACCATGAGACAGCAGATCCATGAGATTGCATCCAGAATCGTAGAGCTGCGCGAAGTATGCGATATCACGCCGGAAACAATGGCAAAGGAGCTGAATTTGCCGCTTGATACGTATTTAGCGTATGAAAGGGCGGAGGCGGATTTTCCGGTCAGTGTTTTGTATGAAATCGCAGCAAAGCTTCACGTCGACCTAACGGAGATTCTGACAGGCGTTTCTCCGAAGCTGGTGAACTGCAGCGTTGTCCGGAAAGGAGAGGGCATCGCGGTGGACCGTTATAAGGGCTATGATTTTGAGAGCATTGCGTATAAATTTGTGGGCAGGAAAATTGAACCCATGGTGGTTACCGTGGGTGCGGAGACAGAGCTGTCCCCGCCGGAATTGGTAAAGCATCCGGGCCAGGAGTTCAATTATGTGTTGGAAGGGACGGTCCGGGTGCTCTTCGGCGAACGGGAGTTTATACTCCATGAGGGCGACTGCTTTTATTTTGACCCGAACGTCCCTCATGCACAGACTGCCATGGGCGGCAGGGAGGCCCGTTTCCTGACTGTTATTTTGCTGTAAAATATGGAGGAATTTACGAATGAGTTACATGCTACGCAAATATTTACCGCGGATTGAGTTCGATTCATACGAGGATTTTAAAGAGAATTATACGGTTCGGGTACCGGAGGACTTTAATTTCGGATTCGATGTTGTAGACGGCTGGGCAGAGGCAGAGCCGGGAAAAACGGCTTTGGTCTGGTGCGACGACCACGGCAGTGAACGCCGTTTTACATTTAATGATATCAAAGCCTACAGCAACCGCATGTGCAATTATTTCAAATCTATCGGCATCCGGAAAGGGGACCGTGTCATGCTGATTATGAAACGCCGCTATGAATATTGGATGACCGTGACGGCGCTGCATAAAATCGGAGCCGTTGCAATCCCGGCGACCTTTCAGCTGACAGAGAAGGATCTGATTTACCGGGTCAATGCCGCCGGCGTGAAAATGATTGTCTGCGCACATGACGAAAACATTATCAATCATGTAGAAAATTCTCTGGCTCAGTGTCCGTCGCTGCAATACCGCGCGCTGATCGACGGCGGCCGGGAGGGCTGGATTAATTATACGGAGGCATACGCGGCGCAGAGCGAAATTTTCCAGCGGCCGTCCGGGCCGGATCGTGTGATGTGCGATGACCTGATGCTGATGTATTTTACCTCAGGAACCACCGGTATGCCGAAAATGGTACAGCATGTTCAGTCTTATCCCCTGGGGCATATATTGACGGCAAAATATTGGCAGCAGGTAGAGGATA
>USLW01000294.1 GCA_900555605.1 uncultured Clostridium sp.
CGCGCGCAACCCGAAGTTGCTGAGCGGCTCTAAAAGCGGCACAAACGTCTGAATCGAGCAATTAGATTTTGCCGCGATAAATCCTCGCCGCGTTCCGAGCCTCCTGCGCTGAAAGGGGATCACTGCCGCGTGCTCCGGATTGATTTCCGGTACGATCATGGGCACGTCCGGGGTAAAACGGTTCGCGCTGTTATTGGAAATCACGGGGCATTCATTTTTCGCATACAGCTCTTCGAGCGCTTTGATTTCATCTTTTTTCATGTCCACGGCGCAGAAAATAAAATCCACCTGCTCTGCGATCTCTTTGACATCGTTGGCCGCATCCTTTACAACCATGTTCAGGTAGCGGTCCGGAATGGGCTCTGCCATATTCCATTTTGCCCCGACTGCCTCTTGATAGGTCTTTCCGGCGGAACGGCTGCTTGCCGCTAATATCTGCACATCAAACCACGGGTGGTCCTTCAGCAGCAGCAAAAAGCGCTGGCCCACCATCCCCGTTGCACCTACGACTCCTACCCGGTATTTTTTCATTCCTGTTCCTCTCGCTTTCTATGTAAATATACAAAACATGCCGAGGCAGCAGTGGCGTCGGCATGACAACAAAATCTCATTTCATTTGTTTGTCCGGTCTGCCATAGCACTCCACCATATAATATCCGGTGTCTGCAACGTCCGAAATACCCGGACGCATCCTCCAAGATGCAGACGTGTATATTATATGCTGACAGTCATACGGATGTTATCCGTATCACCAGGAGCACAGCCGCCCGTACTGCCTCCTTCGGCGTCATCCCCTTTCTTTTCGTTTCGGCGGAATTTGGGCTTCCTCGGCGAAAATACTCATGAACAACGCGCCTCTACGCACATAGAACTATATATCAGAACCGGGAATCTGTCAACAGGAAATTCGCATAAAAAAAGTATTTGTAGCACCGCAGGACATGTGCTATAATCCGGCCAAGAAGCAAAAACATCCGAAATCTGCAAATCTGTAATCAATATGCATGTATGGGAGGGTTTTCTATGAAAACATATTTGGAAATGTGCGCGCGGCCGGCACTGTTTCCTGTGCGCTTCCGGTATGGCGGGGAGCTGATCAAGGGCTTCGGACCGGAGCTGTTTCAGCAGACCGGCAGAGCGGATTCTATGGAACATGGTATCCGCCGCTGCTGCCTGAATTTTCTTTTTGACGGGCAGATCGTGGTGCGTGCGGAAACGGAATACGATCCGGAATTCTCTGCTTACGGGTGGACCGTATGGTTTGAAAATGCAGGAACCGAAGATACCAAGGTAATCAGCGATCTTGTCTGCGCAGATCTTGTATTTCCCGGCGGCCATCCGCTGCTGCGGGGTATATTGGGGGATCATATCAATCAATATCGTCCCTACACCTATGATTTGTGCCAGCAGGATGCAGCCTTCCGTGCTGTGACGGGACGCGCCACACATGTAAATTTTCCTTATTTTATGCTGGAAACCGACGAGGGCACAAGCATGATCGCCATAGGCTGGGCCGGAACGTGGGAGGCAGAGTTCCGAGCCGTGGACGCGGGAACCCGGCTGAACGCCTCCGGCGTAGTGGGGCTTAAAACGTATCTGAAGCCGGGGGAACGGATCCGTACACCGCAGATGTATATCGTAGCTTGTCCGTCCCCGGAGCGGGATGCACAGGCCGCCTCCAACCATTGGAGAAGATGGTTTCTTTCCCGCGTCATGCCGCGGAAGTCAGCCTGCAGCGCGGAACCCGTGCAGCCGATGATTACGAACTGTCTGGCTTCCGATACCGGAAGACCCAACAGTGACGGAAGCATTTCGGAGTATTCCGGGAGCTGGAAGCCTTCTATGGAGAAATACTATGAAGAGGGCCTTGAAATGGATCTCCGATGGGTGGATGCCGGCTGGTACTGCGATGCGGAAAATCAAACGGTGCCTGCCGATTGGTGGGGAACCGTGGGTACTTGGACGCTGGACCGGACCAAATGGCCGGAACGCAGCTTCCGTGATTCTGTGGATTATGCAATGGCCCGCGGCACCCGCACGCTGCTGTGGTTTGAACCGGAGCGCGTTACGCAGACAGAGGCATTAGAGAAAAATTACGGATACAATCCCAAATGGATCCTGACGGACGGCGGTTCGGTAAAATTAAATCATTTAGGCGACCCGAACTGTGTGCGGTGGCTGGCGGATAAAATTCTTGCTACCATGGAAACCCACGGCATCCATATGTACCGGGAGGATTTTAACTGCGACCCTGCGCCGATTTGGAGGCTTGCAGACGATGCGCAGCCCGGACAGCGGACGGGGATTACTGAAAATCTCTATATTCAAGGTCATTACCGGCTTTGGGACATGATTCTCGCATACTGCAGAAAGCACGATAAGCTGCCGTTCATCGATTCCTGCGCCAGCGGCGGCGGGCGGAATGATCTGGAATCCATGCGCCGCGCCGTCCCGCTGCTGCGCAGTGACAGCGACCGCACCAGCACGGGCCTGCGCCTTGCCATGACGACTTCCTTTATGGAGTGGATTCCCTGCTGCGGCGCATCTACAAAGGAAACAACAGATCAGCTTGCCGCCGGCGCGCCGGATCTGTATGTGCTGCGGGCCTCTTATCTGCCTGTTTTGAACTATGGGTTTGCGTATGTTCATGACAAAACGCTGAACTATGACCTTCTGCGGAAGGGACAGCAGGAGTGGAAACAGATCAGACCGTATTTTTACGGTGATTTCTATGTATTGACGCCGTGGCATCCGGAGCAGGCCACAGACCGCTGGACTGTATTTATGTTTTTGCATCCGGAGCGCGGAGCCGAAAAAGCGGAGAACGGGGAGGATGCCGTAAAATGTCCGGATCCCGCGGAGCGCCGCGGCGGGGTGATCATGGCCTTCCGGCAGGAACAGTGTCCGGAGCCATCCGTTACGGTACGTCTCCGGGGCCTTTGTGACGATACGGAATATGAAATCTCTGATATCGACGCGAACGCTGAATACCGCGGAAATTCAGTTGCCTGCGCAAAGGGAAGCCGGCTGCAGGCAGGCCTGCGCATTACGCTGCCGGAAGCAAGATCCGCCGCGATTCTGTTTCTCAAACCGCTTTCATAAGATTTTTTTGCCGGCGTTATGTGCCGGCGCTATGAGACGAACGTTCCTGAGGCGAACAGGCGGAATGCTCATTCCGCCTGTTCCGTGACTGCAGCGGTAAGGATACACATGACTGCAATGCCGCGGCCCTGTCCGAAGGCGGTAAGCCCCTCGCCTGTTGTAGCGGTGATCCCGACGCAGGAAGGCGCAATGCCGCAAAGCACGGCTACCGAGGCTTTCATTTGCTCGATATAGGGGGCGAGCTTCGGCGTTTTACATTCTATACTAAAGGAAATGTGGACCAGCTTTCCGCGGATCTGCGCGAAATCCTTTAGGGCGAGCCGCAGATATGC
>USLW01000295.1 GCA_900555605.1 uncultured Clostridium sp.
GCCGAAGCGGCCGCCTGTGCCGAAAAATTTAAAAGAGAGGGCGTGTCTATCGCCCTTACCGTTACCCCTTGCTGGTGTTACGGCGCTGAGACAATGGATATGGATCCGCTTACAATAAAAGCTGTCTGGGGATTTAACGGAACCGAACGCCCAGGGGCGGTGTATCTTGCGTCAGTACTTGCAACCCACGCGCAGAAGGGACTTCCCGCGTTCGGAATATACGGACACGACGTTATGGACTGTGACAATACCGGAATTCCGGAAGACGTTAAGGAAAAGCTCCTGCGTTTCGGAAGAACCGCGGTCGCCGCAGCTTCGATGCGCGGAAGGTCTTATTTGCAGATAGGCTCTGTGACGATGGGTATCGGCGGTTCGATAATAAGTCCCGCGTTTTTTGAAGAATATCTCGGTATGAGGGTCGAATCCGTAGACGAGGTCGAGATTATCCGTCGTATGACTGAGGGTATTTACGACAAAGCGGAATATAAAAAGGCACTCAAATGGGCAAAGACTAAGTGCATAGAGGGATTTGACAAAAATCCGGAATCGCTTCAGCGGTCCCGCGCGCAAAAGGATTCCGACTGGGAATTCGTCGTAAAAATGGCGGTCATAATAAAAGAAATGATGAACGGCTGCGATAGCCTGCCTGCAGGGTGTGAGGAGGAAGCGGCGGGCCATAATGCCATTGCCGCCGGCTTCCAGGGACAACGTCAGTGGACTGACTTTTACCCCAACGGAGATTTTGCCGAAGCAGTATTAAATACGTCGTTCGATTGGAACGGCGTGCGCGAACCATATATACTCGCCACAGAGAATGACACCCTGAATGGCACATGCATGCTGTTCATGAAGCTGCTGACCGGCAGGGCACAGATGTTTGCCGATGTAAGAACCTATTGGAGCGGCGCCGCTGTAAAGCGTGTCACCGGATATGAGATAGAGGGCAAGGCAAAAGCCGCAGACGGGTTTATACATCTGATCAATTCCGGTGCGTGCTGTCTCGACGCGAATGGAGAGGCGCGTGATGAAAATAGCCGCCGTGTAATGAAACCCTGGTACGAAGTAACCGAGCGCGATATGGACGCGATACTCCAAAACACCACCTGGAATTACGCAGATCTGGGATATTTCCGGGGCGGTGGCTATTCGTCAAGGTTCTTAACGCGCGGTGAGATGCCGGTAACCATGATAAGGCTCAATCTTGTCAAAGGGCTCGGTCCGGTTATGCAGATAGCCGAGGGCTGGACGATAGATTTGCCTGAGGAGGTATCCGACATGCTGTGGAAACGCACCGATTATACATGGCCCTGCACATGGTTTGTCCCGCGTGTTACCGGAGAGGGCGCCTTCAAAACGGCTTATGACACGATGAACTGCTGGGGTGCCAATCACGGAGCCATATCCTATGGCCACATAGGCGCCGATATCATAACGCTCTGTTCGATGCTCAGGATACCGGTTTGCATGCACAATATCCCGGAGGAAAAGATATTCCGTCCGGCGGCGTGGAACGCATTCGGAGCGGATAAAGAGGGACAAGACTACCGCGCCTGCGCCGCTTACGGTCCGCTATTCAGGTAGGTCGGCAGTCCCTGTGACCCTGATACGCGTTTTGAAAAGTAATATAACACCGGAGCCTTGGCAGAAACTTTTATATCTGGAACAGGCGTTTCCGGGCCAAAACACCCTCCGTGCGGCTTTAAAGCACAGAGGGTGACTGTTGTTTTATTATCTGATATCATTTGGGATTTTACCGAAGGGGCTTCTTCTTGCTGCATAATACGATAACGAGCACAACCGCCACCACTGCCGCGGTTATGGCGCAGGCCGCCCAAACATACCAAGGCATATTGCTGCCGGATTGCGCATTCTCCGCCGAAGGCCGCGGCGTAGCAGCCGCCGCCGAATCAAGCTTGGTGCGGAAAGCAAACATAAACCGCCCGCCGGGGGCCACGTCGCCGTACTGATAGAAATCCAGAATATCTCCGCTGTCCTCCGCGGCGCCATCCGCTCTCGTGTTATCCGCCCATTTGAAATTAAACGCAGGTACTTCTCCGCCCTTGCTCATGCCCAAGGCTTCTCTCGGCACCGCCAGCTGCAGCCGATTGCCCTGTACGGAAAACCGCGCCGTTCCGCTCTGTACAAAGCTCCAGCCTTTGCCGTCAGCCTTCTCCACAACCGCCTCCGAGCCCGTAGGAGACACACGGTTGATGATGTACTCAAAGCCCTCCCAGTTCTCCGACACACCGGTAAAATCCGTGTCAATCAGCAGCCGCATCCAGGCCGGATCCCCGGAATCCGTAAGATCCTGCAGCGTCTCTGCCATAAAGTAGATGTAATCGTCATCAAATGCCACCTTAGACGTTACGATATCGTTCCGCATGGTGTTGCTCTCGTATTTCAGCTTGCCCCATCCTAAAGATTTCCGCTCCATGGTACTTCCGATATAATGATTAAATTCATGCCGTACATCGGCCCAGAGATCCTCGCTGCTGTTGATATCAATGGTCTTATGGACATTTTTATCCTCTGAGGCAACCTCCGGCTCCTGGACGCCCTTATATCTCCGGATGTTGCTCACCAGCTGATAATAGAAATGGTCCTTCAGCACGCCCTTCGACGGCTCGATATCCCGGCTGAATTCATCATTGTACTGATCCGGAAACGCATTGGTCGTTCCGAACCATTCCCGGGTCCGGCCGGCAATCCATTCGTTCCATCCGGTAATAAAAATGAAGTCCGGATCCACCGAGAGTGCGTAATCCCACTGCTGCTGGAAGTTCAGCCCGTAAAAATAAGCATTTTCCGTGTTTTGATTCACCGTAACGGTCTGATTTTGATATGTATAGGAATAAGAGTATGCATCCTTTGCGTACCCGCGGCCGAAGACACCCCCGCGGTAGTCATTCATAGCCACCAATCCGTGTTCATTGGCATTCTGCGCCACACTGACAGTCATCTGCTCCACGCTTCCGTCGGCCCGGACGCCGTATTTTGTCTGAGGATAGACAGAACACCAGCCCCATGTATTTTCAGATATTGCACTGTCTTCCGCAAAATAGGTAGGTTCGTTCTTCCGAAAGGTAAAAAAATTCAAGATTTCTTTATCTTTGTCATCCGCAGCATCCAATGCCTCCGGCCATGCCATAATCAATGGTTTTCCTTCCCATATAAACCAGTGATCTTTATATTTTCCCTGACTATAAATGTCATCGTACAACAAAAACAACTCCGTCTTTGTATAAGCGTTTGCCGAAAAATTCAGCATAAAAGCTACCTGCGGCGTGTCCACGCCCTCAGCGCGCGCCTGCTCGAAAACCTCAAAGATCGTATCATATCCGGCTTTCCAGGTCGAGTTCCCATTCGTGCAGTCAAAAATAATGACGTCGACCCCGGCATCCGCCAGCATTTCCGCATGCTTTCT
>USLW01000296.1 GCA_900555605.1 uncultured Clostridium sp.
CATGGAAGGATGCGCAAGGGCATTATAAGTTCTACGGCCGTTTCAATCAGGGTGTTGTCACGCTGAACCTGGTGGATATCGCACTTTCATCAGGTGGAAATCTTGAAAGATTCTGGAAGATCTTCGATGATCGCTTGCAGCTTTGCTATCGGGCTTTGATGTGCCGTCATGAGCGGCTTAAAGGAACATTATCCGATGCGGCCCCTATTTTATGGCAATATGGTGCGTGTGCCCGTCTAAAGAAGGGGGAGACCATTGACAAACTGCTGGTTGGCGGTTATTCTACCATTTCTCTCGGATATGCCGGCCTGTATGAATGTGTGCGATATATGACCGGCAGGTCGCATACAGACCCGGCCGCAACTCCTTTTGCATTGGAAATTATGAAATACATGAACGCGGCCTGTGATCGCTGGAAGGCTGAAACTTCAATTGGTTTCGGTATTTACGGGACTCCGCTGGAATCCACCACATATAAGTTTGCAAAATGCCTGCAGCGGCGTTTCGGTGTGATCGAAGGCGTGACAGACAGGGGATATATCACCAACAGCTATCATGTGCATGTGACCGAGGAAATCGATGCTTTCGATAAGCTGCAATTTGAATCTCAATTCCAAGCGCTTTCTACCGGCGGGGCAATCAGCTATGTAGAAGTACCGAACATGCAGCACAATTTAGAGGCGGTTCTGCAGGTAATCCGGTTTATCTATGACAATATCATGTATGCCGAGCTCAATACGAAGAGCGATTATTGCCAGCTTTGCGGCTGGGACGGAGAGATTGAAATCCGGGAGCAGGATGGCAAGCTGCTGTGGACATGCCCGCAGTGCGGCAATCAAAATCAGGATACGATGAATGTTGCACGGCGAACCTGCGGTTATATCGGTACACAATTCTGGAACCAAGGACGTACACAGGAAATCAAAGAACGCGTGATGCACCTATAGGAGGAAATTGCCTGTGTATTACGGAAATATAAAGAAGACTGATATTGCCAATGGCATCGGCGTGCGGGTAACGCTGTTTGTCTCTGGCTGCACCAACCATTGTGCACACTGTTTTCAGCCTGAAACCTGGGATTTTTTCTATGGACAGCCATTTTCAGAGGAGACGGAAGAAACGATTCTGCAGCTGCTGAAGCCGGATTATATCAACGGTCTGACGTTGCTGGGAGGAGAACCCTTTGAACCGGAAAACCAGCGCGTACTGCTGCCTTTTCTGCGCCGCGTGAAAAAAACATATCCGGAAAAATCAATATGGGCCTTTTCCGGATTTACATTGGAAGAGCTGGAAGCAGCTGGACATCCTCCTAACTGCGAAGCAACAAGTGCAATGCTGGGATTGATAGATGTGCTGGTAGACGGACGGTTTATCGAAGCCAAAAAGGACCTTTCACTTCGCTTCCGCGGCTCCTCCAATCAGAGGCTGATTGATATGAATCAGACAAGGCGTAAGGGCCGTATTGTGCTCTGGAATGGTTAATTTATTTTTCCTGAGAAGTGTTTTCAGAAAATCGGCAGATTGCCGTTTGATGAAAGAATGGCAAAATACGTACGGATGTCTGTATATAAACTGGGGCCGGAGCAGGATGTAGGAGGATATGCTTGTGAAATATCGGAGTTCGAGGTGTATTGGGAGGCCCCACCGAAGCATACGGAAACCGCGGACTTTTCCCGCATATCCACGCCGCTTCTTTTTGCCATAGCATTACTTGGTTTCAGCAGTTTATCAATTATGGAGACTGCCGGCTCGGTCACAGTCCGGCGGCCGCCAGGCACATTGCTTGGGAGAACCAATCACTGATTGAAAAGTTATAAAATGCGGAACCGCTGATCCGGAGTACGTTTAAAAGCGTACCCCGGATTTTTATTCGCTATCCTATAAATTATTTTTCAAAACCTCTTGACAGATAGGTTAGTTAGAGCTAACATAAACGAGGTTAGATTTGCCTAACCTGTTTTCGGATACTGATTAGCCCGGATGCACTTTGTATAAACTGTTAAATCTTTAGGAGGAGATCGTATGAGGACATTGAGGCAGGCAAAGGTCGGCGATACCGTTACTGTTGTAAAGCTGCACGGCGAAGGGGCGGTAAAACGCAGAATCATGGATATGGGAATCACGCGGGGCATTCCAGTATCCATACGAAAGGTTGCGCCGCTGGGCGATCCGGTAGAAGTTACGGTACGCGGCTACGAATTATCGCTTCGTAAAGCGGATGCGGACTTAATCGAGATAGAATAAGTGTAGAAAAATACACTGCAGCGTTTTTTGAGCCTGAGTTAGTAATGACTAATTGCAGAAGGAAAGGGAGCGTTTATATGGAGATCAAAATTGCCCTTGCGGGTAACCCGAACAGCGGAAAAACCACCTTGTTCAACGCATTAACCGGGTCAAATCAGTTCGTAGGAAACTGGCCGGGCGTTACTGTTGAAAAAAAAGAGGGTAAGCTGAAGAAACATAACGATGTCATCATTATGGATTTGCCGGGAATTTATTCACTTTCCCCGTACACACTTGAAGAAGTTGTGGCCAGAAACTATTTGATTCAGGAACGTCCGGATGCGATATTAAATATCATTGATGGGACAAACCTGGAACGAAATCTGTATCTGACCACACAGCTTACGGAACTGGGAATTCCTGTGGTCGTTGCTGTTAATATGATGGATGTAGTAAAAAAGAACGGCGATCAAATTCAGATTGCAGAATTGTCACGAGCACTTGGCTGCAAAGTCGTTGAGATCTCCGCACTGAAGGGAACCGGAATTATGGAAGCCGCGGAAGCCGCGGTAAAGGCAGCGCATGAAACGAAAACAGTACCGCAGCACAGCTTTTCCGGTGCAGTGGAGCATGCCATCGCACATATTGAGGAAGCAGCAGTACATCACATGCCGGCTGAACAGCAGCGCTGGTATGCCATCAAAATATTTGAGCGCGATGAAAAGGTTTTGAGTCAGCTGAAGCTTGACAAAGCAATTCTCGATCACATAGAAGCAGATATTCAAGCGGCGGAAAAGGAGCTCGACGACGATGCGGAGAGTATCATCACGAATGAGCGCTATGTTTACATCGCTTCCATTATCAAGAGCTGCTATCGTAAAAAAAATACCGGGAAGCTTAGTATTTCCGATAAAATCGATAAGGTTGTAACAAATAGATGGGCTGCTCTGCCGATCTTTGCAATTGTTATGTTTATCGTATATTTTGTGTCTGTAACCACGGTCGGAACCTATGCAACAGATTGGGCAAATGACGGTGTATTCGGAGAAGGATGGCATTTGCTGGGAATCGGCTCGTCAGATTATGAAGAGGCGGCAGAAGCATACGCAGAACCGGGCGCCATCGTAGAAGCCTTTGAAGCTGCGGCGGAATCTGCCGGTCTCGATCCGGCGCAGGCGGTAAATTTGA
>USLW01000297.1 GCA_900555605.1 uncultured Clostridium sp.
TTTGGTGTATCCTGCCGATGAGCTGTATGTGAAGGCAGGAAGAGCACTGCCGTCATATGACAGGTATGATGATTTTCCGCAGCTGGAGAACGGAGTCGGTATGGCTGCACTTCTGGACCATGAGGTCTGCGATTATATGATGCGCAGACGGCGGCAGCTGAAAAAAGAATTCGGCGGAGCGGAAAAAATCCGGGTTTCGATTGCCACAGGACATGCCGCATATGATATAATAAACGGGCTGGCGCAGTATGTTGCGGCGGCATATCCCCATCTCTGCGTACACGTTTATGCGATTGATAATATTTTTTTCGGTGAGACGATTACAGTCAGCGGTCTTCTGACCGGGCAGGATCTCACCGCGCAGCTGAGCGGAAAGGATTTGGGAGATGTGCTGCTGATTACAAAAAATATGCTGCGCAGCGGCGGAGATGTGTTTTTGGATGATATGACGGTATCGCAAGTGGCGCGGCGTCTCGGCGTCCCGATTTGCGCCGTTGATGACAGCGGAGAATCCTTTGTCCGCAATTTGCTGGGCGGAGGACAGGAAGGGAGCAGGTATGAGTAAACCGATCGTAGCGATTTTGGGCAGGCCGAATGTCGGGAAGTCCTCTTTTTTCAATTATGTGACCGGAAAGCGAATTTCTATTGTTGAGGATGTTCCCGGGGTTACGCGGGACAGAATTTACGAGGATGTGGAATGGCGCGGCCGCACATTTACGCTGATCGATACAGGCGGGCTGGAACCGGCCTCCACGGACAGTATCCTTATGCAGATGAAGCGGCAGGCTGAAATCGCAGTGGAGCTGGCGGATATTATTTTATTTATGACCGATGGCAGGGAGGGCGTAACGGCGAATGATAAAGACATTGCCGCCCTGCTGCGGAAATCCGGTAAACCGCTGCTGCTGGTGGTGAATAAGATCGATCACATCGGAGAACCTCCGCTGACCGTATACGATTTTTATAATTTAGGCTTGGGAGATTTCTACACGATTTCATCGGCCCATGGACTGGGCATTGGGGAGGTGCTGGACGCACTTTACGCGATGTTTCCGGAGAATTGGGAAGAGGACGAGCCGGAAGACGCAACAAAAGTCGCTGTGGTCGGAAAGCCGAATGCGGGAAAGTCCTCTCTGATCAATCAGATTTTAGGCGAAGAACGCGTGATTGTCAGTGATGTTCCCGGTACGACGCGGGATGCCATCGATACGTATGTTGAACGGGAGGGAAATCGATTCTGCTTTATTGATACAGCCGGTATGCGAAAACGCGGAAAGATTACGGATCACATCGAGCGCTACAGCACCATGCGCAGTCTGACCGCGGTGGATAGATGCGATGTCGTGGTGATTATGATCGATGCGCAGGACGGCGTCACGGAGCAGGATACCAAAATTGCGGGGTATGCGCATAATAAAGGAAAGGCCTGTGTGATTGCAGTCAACAAATGGGATCTCATCGACAAGGATACCAAAACCATGGAGACTTACCGGAAAACCGTTCAGGAGAAGCTGAGCTTTATGCTCTACGCGCCGGTTTTATTTATTTCGGCGCGGACCGGGCAGCGCGTTCAGAAGCTGTATGAAATGATTCAGTATGTGGCCAATCAGGCTGCCATGCGCATTCAGACCGGTGTGCTGAATGATGTTTTGAATGAAGCTGTTGCAATGGTGCAGCCGCCCTCTGATAAGGGGAAACGTCTGAAGCTGTATTATATGACGCAAATCCGTGTGAAGCCCCCGACTTTTGCGATTTTCTGCAATCGTTCGGAGCTGTTCCATTTTTCGTATGCACGTTATATCGAGAATCAGCTGCGCAAAAATTTCGGATTTGAGGGGACGCCCATCGTATTTAAGATTCGGGAAAAAGAGGAAGCATAAGGAGCGGTTGTCATGATAATTGCGCTGAAAATGATTGCAACGGCTATTGCCGGGTATTTATTAGGCAGTATCAATTCTGCCGTAATATTTTCAAAAACCGTTTATCGCTGCGATATTCGTAAGCAGGGAAGCGGCAACGCCGGAATGACGAATATGCTGCGGGTATTCGGAAAGAAAGCCGCGGCGCTGACCTTTATCGGCGATTTCTTAAAAGGGATTCTTGCCGTGGTGCTGGGGATGCTGCTAAACGGTACAGCCGGTGCGGCGGTAGGCGGTGCATGTGCGATTATCGGGCACAATTGGCCGCTTTATTTTGGATTCAAAGGCGGAAAAGGTGTTCTGACCGCATTTTCCGTTATGCTTGTAATCGCGCCGGTACCGACGCTTGTGGTATTTGCGATTTTCATCATGGTAGTAGCCCTTACCAGATACGTTTCTCTCGGTTCCATTATGGCGGCGGTCTGCCGATTATTGTTTTCTTTGCCGGCGACGTGCTGTATTCCGAACGCGGACTCGGCCCGGTATTTTACCTGAGCCTGTTTGTCACTGCGATGATCCTATTCCGGCATCGTTCCAATATTGTACGGCTGATAAGGGGAACGGAATCAAAGCTTGGCGCAAAATCTAAATAGGTTTTGGGACGGCCGCTGAAATTTTGATTTACTAAAAAATAGTCCATGCGTGCTGCATGAAAGCTGAAGGATCTGAATTTGTGGGTGATTTCTATTACCATAATAAAAAAAATCTGCTGCGACTCATTATCCCCATTGTCATAGAACAGCTGCTGGCATCTACCATCGGTCTGGCGGATACCATCATGGTATCCAGTACCGGAGAGGCCAGCGTGGCCGGTGTCAGCAATGTGGATGCAATTAATATTCTGCTGATCAATGTGTTTATGGCCGTAGCTACCGGCGCCACCGTAGTGATTTCCCAATACCTCGGCGCGGATGACCTCAAAAAAGCAAACCGGACCGCAGTGCAGGCATTTTGGATATCCATTGTTATTTCCACCCTCATTGCCTTTGTCTGCGTCATATGGGGCAGCGATATTTTAGGGATTCTGTATGGGAAAATGAAACCGGACGTCACCAAACAGGCTGCCGAATACTTCTTTTATTCCGCGCTGTCTTATCCGTTTTTAGCAATTTACAGCACCTGCGCCGCGGTTTTTCGGGCAAAAGGCAATACTACGGCAACCATGGTTATTTCCGTAATCATGAATGTGATTAATGTATCCGGAAATGCAGTATTTATATACGGAATGTCTATGGAAGCCGGCGGCGCGGCTTTGGCATCGTTGATTTCCCGTGTGATCGGTGCCGGCATTATGGTATTTCTGCTGACAAGGGTCACCCAGTCTGTAAATATTCGCGGCGCATTTCCGGTTAGATTGCATTGGGACGTGCTGAAGCTGATTTTATTTATCGGCGTTCCGGCTGCTGCCGAATCGGTGATTTTTCAATGCGGCAAGGTTATGACGCAAATTTTTATTACTTCCTTCGGTCCCCCTGCCATTACGGCTAAC
>USLW01000298.1 GCA_900555605.1 uncultured Clostridium sp.
CCGCCAGACCGAGCGCCGTCATGCCTGTCCAGCCGTCGGCAAGCCATGCGGCAAACTCGGACGGGGCGTTGTACCAGGCATATTCCGTAAAGTCAAACAATACATTGTCTCCGGCTTCCGATAGGCACGGCCGGATCTGACCGCAGCTTATCGCGCCGTCATAGCTCGCCGCATCCACCGCCGGATACCATTCACAGGTATTTCCGCTGTTGTCGGTGATAAGGACCTGTGTGTCAGACACATATGCCATGCCGTCAAGATTGGCAAAGAGCAGCACCGGCTCGCCTGTCTCCGAGCGGTACAAAGCCTCGGAGATTTCGTTGATCTGTTTTTCATCGTTCCACAGCATACGGTTGATCGAAACCGTTGCGTTTTCATCGACCGGAACGATGCAGTAAAGATGTCCCGCGCCGCCTGCGATGTGGTTTTCGTCGATCTCCGCAATAAAGGGGTATCGGCCCAGCATCGCCTCGTTCGTTTCCCGGAGCCACGCGGGAAAGCCCGCCGCAAAGCCCTCTTCAAAGAGCCCTCCGACGCAGCCGAGGTACGCAGCGCCGAACATCGTTGCCGGAAAGTCGATCCTGTCGCGCAGAAATCCAAGCGCGGTCTCTGCCTCCGGCGAAAAGGTCTGCCGGACCGGCTGCGCGCTCCAATCCTCACCGCGCGGCGCAGGCTCCTCCGGCAGCTTATCCGGCAGCATTTCCTTGATCCGGTCTTCTCCGCCGTCTTTCAATGCAGTTTCATAGTACCAGCATTTAAAACGAATCATATCCAGCGCTTTCTGCATACGCGCGATTTCACGTTCTACTGCTTCCCCTTGACGCTGAAACATTTCAAGCCTTTGGGGATAGGTTTTGCTGCCTTCGGCGCACCACTGCATGAACTGTTTGATATTTTTAATGTCCATACCGGACTTCTTGAGACATTCAATCACACGAAGGGCTTCGATTTCCTGGTCGTCAAATCTGCGGATCCCGGAAGAGCGCTGCATGTTGGGGAACAGGCCTTCCTTATCATAATAGCGTAAGGTAGAGATGGGCAGATGAAACATCTTGGATACTTGTCCTATCGTATACATATCAGGTTCTCCTTATAAAAAAATACTTGACCTAAAGTCAGGTTTAGGTATTATGATCAATATAACACAGAGGGGCAGGGCTGTCAATCTGTTTAAAAGGGAGGTTATTCAGATGTCTAAGAACATACTTGTCATTAACACCAGTCTGCATGGCCGCAGCAATTCAGAACTGCTTGCGGAGGCATTCATAGAAGGGGCACGGTCTGCCGGCAACCGCGTGGAAAAGGTAACGCTGAAGGATAAAACGATCGCGTTTTGTAAAGGGTGCCTTGCATGTCAGACCCTTGGCGCTTGTGTGATTCAGGATGATGCAATTTCCATTACGGAAAAAATGGAAAAAGCGGACGTGATTGTCTGGTCCACCCCGATTTACTATTATGAGATGAGCGGGCAGATGAAAACCATGATCGACCGTGCGAATTCCTTATATCTTACCGACTACGCATTTCGCGATATTTACCTGCTCACTGCAGCTGCTGAGGAGGGGGAAGGCGTAGATGCAGGCGTAATCCATGGTCTGGAGGGGTGGATTGCCTGCTATGAAAAAGCGAGACTGGCAGGTACGGTTTTCGCCGGCGGAGTAAACGCCGGCGGAGAAATTGAAGGCCATAAGGCATTGAAGGAAGCCTATGATATGGGAAAAGCAATCAGCTGAAATTTCGGCAAAGCCGAAACCGACCAAATTTCAAAATTGAGAAAGGATGGAAATGATTATGGAAGATCGAATTATTTTAACGGAAGAATGGGATAAAACATTTCCCAAAAGCGACCGGGTACATCATCGCAAGATCACCTTTCACAATCGCTACGGTATTACGCTGGCGGCAGATCTGTATGAACCAATGGAGGCTGCAGGCAAGCTGGCGGCCATCGCAGTAAGCGGTCCGTTCGGTGCAGTAAAGGAACAGTCCTCGGGCTTATATGCACAGACGATGGCTGAACGCGGATTCTTGACGATTGCCTTCGATCCGTCCTTCACCGGTGAGTGCGGCGGTACGCCCCGCTATGTAGCCTCACCGGATATCAATACCGAGGATTTTCAGGCAGCAGTGGACTTTTTATCGGTACAGGACAATGTTGACCCGGAGTGCATCGGCATTATCGGTATTTGCGGCTGGGGCGGCATGGCCTTAAACGCTGCGGCGATTGATACAAGAATCAAGGCAACCGTGACTTCAACCATGTATGATATGACCCGTGTGAATGCAAAGGGATATTTTGATTCCGAGGATCGTGAGGAGGCCCGCTTCCAGAAGCGCAAAGCGCTGAATGCGCAGAGAATCAAAGACTACAAAACGGGCCAATATGCACTGGCCGGCGGTGTAGCGGACCCGCTGCCGGAGGATGCACCGTTTTTTGTGAAGGATTACTATGACTATTATAAGACTGGCCGTGGATATCACAAGCGGTCTCTTAATTCCAACAACGGCTGGAATGTGACTTCCGCTTTGTCCTTTCTGAATATGCCGATTTTACAGTACGCAGACGAAATCCGCAGTGCGGTTTTGATGATTCACGGAGAAAAAGCACATTCCTGTTACTTTAGCAGAGATGCCTATAAAAAGCTGACCGGCGGCAACAAGGAGCTGCTCATCATTCCGGAGGCCGTTCATACCGATCTTTATGATCAAATGGATATCATCCCGTTTGATAAGCTGGAGGCTTTCTTCAAGAAATACCTGAAGTGAATTTTCCCGGAAGAGGCGGTGTATAAAGATGGGAAAAGCCGGCAAGTGCGCAGCTGGCGTCACAGAACGATCCTGCAGAAGGGGGAGTTTCCCAGAAACCGGCGCAAGGCACGCGGATATATGCACATATCGGAACACATACAATGGAAATATATGCATGATTACGGCAATTTTGAAAGGGTAGGCAGCCTTTGGAACTTCACTGCCCGCCAATGATACCCAGATTACAGCGGAGCCGGGGAATGTGACAGTGACGTTTTCCCTGGTGTAAAAGAGAGCGGAATATGGTTTAGGCAGCAGCGGGTGTGAAGGCGCGGCAGGCGGAAAAACTGGCAAAAGGTAGTGAAGTCCAAAAGGCAATCGTAATCCTATGGTGTAACCCGGCTTATTCCCGAATTAATCCGCAGTAATCGTTACGATCCCGTCTTTGACAGTTGAAAAAGAACGAAATCCCAAAACCGGCATAAACACGGCGTTTGCGGGATTTTGTTCATCTAAAAGCATGTAGCTATTTTTGTTTCCATTGAGCGCGTTTCAAGTTTTGTGTAAACGCAAAAAACTTGAAACGCGCTCAAGAGATCTATTCTGGTAACCGTCCCTCATACAGAATGCGCAGTTCCCCATAAACCTGTCCCCAGTTCC
>USLW01000299.1 GCA_900555605.1 uncultured Clostridium sp.
CTGTTCCTGCGTTGAAAGCGGAGGAGGCCGCCGCAGACGTCGTTTCTGTAGAGACGGTTTCGTAAAATCAGAATGATGAAAGGAAAAGAGATCCTGCGGACAGCGGGAGATCTTTTCCTTTTCCTATTTTCCTGCCGAAACAGGACGCTTCCTCTTATTCAGGAAAGGATGGGATACATATGAGATTCTTACAGGCGATTGTACTGGGATTGGTACAGGGGCTGACTGAGTTTTTACCGGTCAGCAGCTCCGGTCATCTGATTCTGCTGAAAAAATTATTTCATATAGAAGCGGAGACTTTTGGGCTGACCTTTGATATTGCGCTTCACGTTGCGACCCTTGTGGCTGTTGTCATTGTATTCCGGCGCGACATCCTGCATATTTTAAAAAAGCCCTTTCAGCGGCTGACGCTGTATTTGATCATTGCTACCATTCCGGCGGCCTTGGTAGGCTTTTTCTTTGATGATTATATTGAGGAGATCTCTGCCAGCGGCGGCTTCTTGGGAATTGCGTTTCTCATCACGGCGGCTGTATTGCTGCTCTCTGAAAAGGTGGGAAAGCGCTATAAGGAGACGGAGCAGATGTCCTGTGTCGATGCAGGTCTGATCGGGGCGGCCCAGGCTGTCGCCGTAATTCCCGGAATTTCCCGTTCAGGCAGTACGCTGAGCGCCGGACTATTTACCGGCTTAAAAAAAGAGGCCGCGCTGCGTTTTGCATTTTTGATGTCAATCCCCGTGATCCTCGGGTCTGCTGTTTTGGGCATAAAAGACGTGATTGAAAACCCCGGCTCTATGGAGTGGGGGGTGGTGCTGTGCGGAATGGCCGCGGCCGGAATATCGGGATATGCTGCGGTTCGTTTTATGCTGAATTTTTTCAGAAAGCGAAGCTTGAAGGTGTTTGCGCTATACGTCGGGATCATAGGGGTTTTCGTATTGTTAGACCAGCTTATCTTTAAACAGTTTTTTGACGTCTTCCTTTTTTAAGCGGCACATGGCGTCCGGCTTGGATATGATTAGAGGCTGCCCTCAAAACCGGAGAAATGGAGAAACCTGTGAGCGAAATACTGACTTTAGGAATTGAAACCAGCTGTGACGAGACTTCGGCCTCCGTCGTACGGAACGGAAGAGAAGTACTTTCCAACGAGATCTCGTCCCAAATCGAACTGCATAAAGAATATGGCGGTGTAGTACCGGAAATTGCTTCGAGAAAACATATTGAACTGATCATACAGGTCATCGATAAAGCGCTTCGGACAGCAGGTGTCCGAAGCGATCAGGTTGATCTGATCGGCGTAACAAACGGACCGGGGCTGATCGGCGCACTGCTGGTGGGGCTGTCTGCCGCTAAAGGACTGGCATTTGCACTGCAAAAGCCGCTGATTGGCGTACATCATATTGAGGGCCATATTTCTGCGAATTTTATTCAGCATCCTGATTTGAAGCCGCCATTTTTATGTCTGGTGGTATCCGGAGGGCACAGCCATATTATTCAGTGCGAAGATTACGGGGTGTTCCGTATTCTCGGCAGAACGCGGGATGACGCGGCCGGAGAAGCGTTTGATAAAATTTCCCGGGCAATCGGACTGGGATATCCGGGCGGACCGGCCATTGACCGGGCTGCCAAGGACGGGAATCCGGAGGCCTTTCGTTTTCCGCGGGTCAGGCTGAGCGGCAGCCTTGATTTTAGCTTCAGCGGCTTGAAAACTGCCGTGCTGAATGAGCTGAATCGGAAAAAATCGAAAGAAGAACCGATTCCTGTGGCAGATATTGCAGCTTCTTTTCAAAAGGCGGCCGTGGACATTCTGGTAGAGAACACCATCCGCGCTTATGAAGCAGATCCCTGCGGAAAGATCGCCTTAGCCGGGGGGGTAGCCGCAAATTCCCTTTTACGGGCTTCGCTGAAGGCTGCGGCTGAAGCTGCAGGTGCTTCCTTTTACTGCCCGGCGCCGGTTTTATGTACGGATAACGGGGCTATGATTGCCTGTGCAGCGTACTATGCATGGCAGAAAGGGAGAACTGCGGATCTTAGCCTCAATGCATATGCAAACAGGAGCATAGAAGATTTAAACGGATAAAATACCTGTCGGCACCTTGATTCTTTCCCTGCAGAATGTTAAAATAGACACAGGTTCAGCGCCCACGAAGCGTTATGACAATTTATACGGTATATTACAATATGGAGGTACATTTTAAAATGAATCCGGAAAGAGCACCTTTTTCATCACTTTCATTCCAGGTGGGGACATTGGGTTTAATTGCTATGGACAGTTGTTATGATTTGGGGAATCAAGTAGATAAATGGCTGATAGAGGGCAGAAAAGAGATGATGGGAATTGAACCGTCGTCTTTTTTAATTAAAACCAGGTGTCCGCGCTTCAGCAACGGCGAAGCCAAAGCAATTATTGATGAATCGGTTCGGGGCAAGGATCTGTATATTTTGGCGGATGTGGGAAATTACAGTATTACGTATAATTTTATGGGCAGACAAAACGCAATGTCTCCGGATGATCATTATGCGGATCTGAAGCGGATTATTTCCGCCATCGGCGGAAAGGCGAAAAGAATTAATGTGATCATGCCGTTTCTTTATGGGGGCAGACAGCATAAGCGGATGGTCCGGGAATCTCTGGATTGTGCCGCAGCGCTCCATGAGCTGGCCGGGCTGGGGATTTCAAATATTATTACTTTTGATGCCCATGATTCCAGAGTGCAGAATGCCATTCCGTTTATCGGGTTTGAGGATGTACATGCTTATTATCAATTTATAAAAGCGATGCTGCGCAACATTCCGGATTTGAAGCTGGATAAGGAACACATGGTAATTGTCAGCCCTGATGAGGGCGGGATCCACAGAAATTTGTATTATTCGTCATTGTTCGGAATTGATCTCGGGATTTTTATCAAGCGCCGGGACTACAGCCGCATTGTCAACGGACGCAATCCCATTATTGCCCACGAGTTTATCGGAGACGACGTGGAGGGCAAGGATATTTTAATTGTAGACGATATGCTGTCCTCCGGCGATTCCATGCTCGATATTGCAAGAGAGTTGAAACGCAGAAAGGCAAGACGTATTTTTGCCGCGGTGACGTATGCGCTGTTTACGGACGGCGTTGATGAATTTCAGTCTTATTATGAACAGGGATATATTGATAAAATATTTGCCACCAATCTGACCTACCGCAGGCCGGAGCTGGCGGACATGCCCTGGTTCGTAGAAGTGGATATGTCTAAATACATTGCAAAACTGATTGATGCGTTAAATTATGACGAATCTCTCGGCGTGCTGGTAAATCCGGCACAGCGGATCATCAACCTGATGAATCGTTATAATAACGGAGAAAAAATATAATATTTACAGGCGGCCGTGTCCGAAGAAGGGACA
>USLW01000300.1 GCA_900555605.1 uncultured Clostridium sp.
AATTCCGGAAAATGTCGAGGTGTACGACGGCCTGATTGAACGGGCCGATCAAAAAGAAGTGACGCTGCTGTCCACGGAAATGACCGCTGCTGAAGTGATTATTAAAGTAAATCGTCTGCTTGAGGATAAATGATGTATTTATGGAACGAGGACACAGTACATTGATCAGAGCTGCAGTGGATCTGCATATGCATTCCGCGCTGTCGCCGTGCGGTGATGAAATGATGACGCCGGGCAATATCGTAGGCATGGCAGCCATCAACGGTTTGCATGCGATCGCAGTTACGGATCATAACAGCAGTCAAAATGTACGTGCGGCTGTTGCAATCGGAAAAGCAATGGGCGTAGTCGTCGTCCCTGGAATGGAGCTGGAATCCGTAGAGGAAATCCATGTGGTTTGTTTGTTTAAAACGATCGAAGCGCTGGAGGCGTTTCAAAAAATAGTAGATGAATCATACGTACCGGCTGAGAATCGGCCGGAAATTTTTGGTGATCAGCTGATTTTTAATGAAAATGACGAGCCGACAGGCGCTCTTTCCCATATGCTTCTGTCTCCTACCGGCATTTCGATTGACGATGTGTTTTCTATTGCAGACCGGCTGGACGGCATTGCGTATCCGGCCCATGTAGACCGAGATTCTTACAGCGTGCTTACCAGCTTCGGTACGCTGCCCTACGGCTATGCGCTGCCTTTTGTGGAAATATCTTGCGATTGTACTGTGGAGCAGCTTTTGCTACAATATCCGTTGCTGGAGCAATACCGGCTGCTTCGGGCTTCTGATGCGCATTATATCGATAAAATACAGGAAGCCGTTACGTTTATAGAAGTGGAGACACTTTCCGCCGCGGGGGTGGTGGAGGCACTGAAAAAAGGAAGAATCGTTTCGTAACAAAATTTAAAGAAATATTGCAAATTATTTAAAAAGTTGATTGATTTGCGATAGGGGCGATGATATAATTGAAAGGATGTGTTACATCCCTTTATAAATTGAATAGGAGGTTATCTCAGGATGGAAAACGGATGTGGAGGCTGTTGTGCCGACGAAAAGCACGACAAGCTGATAGAAGTAATTAACAGCAACAAAGATAAGCCCGGCGCACTGATTCAGGTACTGCATGAGGCTCAGGAAATATACGGTTATTTGCCGCTTCCTGTTCAAAAAGTGATTTCAGAAGAGATGAAGATCCCTTTAGCGGAAATTTACGGTGTCGTTACGTTTTATACCCAATTTTCGCTGAAACCGAAGGGTGCATATAAAATTTCCGTATGTCTTGGAACCGCGTGTTATGTAAAAGGCGCGGATCTTGTATTGGACAAACTCAAGGAGGAGCTGAATCTGCAGGTCGGAGACAGTACGGAGGACGGAAGATTTTCCTTGGAAGCGTGCAGATGCATCGGCGCGTGCGGGTTAGCACCGGTTTTCACGATTAATGACGATGTTTACGGTCGTCTGGTTCCGGATGAGGTACCGGGGATCTTGGCCAAATATAAGGAATAATCATGTTAAGAGATATCTCGCTGCATATCATGGATCTGGTACAAAACTCCGTATCTGCCGGTGCGGCGCTTGTTTCGGTTGCGATTGAAGCAGAGCCTGATGCCGATTTGCTCCGTGTCATCATTTCGGACAACGGCTGCGGGATGAGCGCGGAATTTTTGGCAAATGTGGCGGATCCCTTTACCACCAGCCGTACGACAAGAAAGGTCGGCATGGGAATTCCTTTCTTTAAACTGGCCTGCGAACAAGCGGACGGCGGGATTGAGCTTTGGTCTGAGCCGGGAAAAGGCACTACGATTATAGGACAGTTTTGTATCAGTCATATTGACCGTCTGCCCTTAGGGGATGTGGGGGACAGCGTACGGTATCTGATTATGGGAAGTCCGAAGATTGATTTTGTGCTTACCCTGTCAGCCGGTAAGAAGTCGTTTGTTTTCGATACGCGTGAGGTAAAAAGAGAGCTTGGAGATGTTCCGATTACGGAATACGATATTATGGTATGGATAAAGGAAAGTATCGATGAAGAGGTAACAAATATTTTCGGAGGTGTTTTAAATGAAATCATTGGAAGAACTGAAAGCCCTGAAGGAAAAGGCCAAAGCTGATATAAATCTGAGAAATTCACAGGATGGCCTGCGGATCGTAGTTGGTATGGCGACCTGCGGAATTGCCGCTGGTGCGCGTCCTGTTATGAATACGTTTGTTGAGGAGCTTGCCAAGCGGAATATCAGCAATGCAACGGTTTCCATGACCGGCTGCATCGGGATGTGCAGACTTGAGCCCATCGTCGAAGTGATCGATCAGGAAGGCAACAAAGTAACCTATGTGAAAATGAATGCAGAAAAAGCTGTCAAGGTCGTGACAGATCACATTGTAAATGGCAGAGTCGTAACAGAATATACGATCGGCGCCGTAAATGACTGATTAGAGGAGGAAATACCATGCAGATATACAGAGCGCATGTACTGGTTTGCGGCGGAACGGGATGTACTTCATCAGGCTCCCAGATCTTGTTTCAGGAGTTTGAAAAGTACATAGCAGAAGCCGGCTTGGAAAACGAGATCAAGATGGTAAAGACGGGATGCTTCGGCTTGTGCGCCGAAGGCCCCATTGTGGTCGTTTATCCGGAAGGTTCCATGTACTGCCGTGTAACGAAAGAGGATGTCAAGGAAATCGTATATGAGCATTTACTCAAGGGGCGTATTGTAAAACGTCTGTTGGAAGGAGCGCATGAAGCGGCTGCCAACGCAGATGCGGAGGATACGGATTTCTTTAAAAAGCAAATGCGGATTGCGCTGCGCAACTGCGGCAGAATCAATCCCGAAAATATTGACGAATATATTGCGTATGACGGATATGCGGCGTTAGGAAAAGTGATAACGGAGATGACGCCGGAAGAGGTTATTGATGTCATGCTGAAGTCCGGATTGCGGGGCCGCGGCGGTGCGGGCTTCCCAACGGGAAGAAAATGGGATTTTGCCCGCAGAAGCGTCTCTGATCAAAAATATGTCTGCTGCAATGCGGATGAAGGGGACCCCGGCGCATTTATGGACCGGAGCGTTCTGGAGGGCGACCCCCATGTTGTTCTGGAGGCAATGGCAATTGCAGGATATGCGATCGGATCCAACCAAGGTTATATTTATGTAAGAGCGGAATATCCGATTGCCGTGCATCGGCTGCAGATTGCAATTGCCCAGGCAAAAGAATACGGGCTGCTCGGAAAGAATATTTTCGGTACGGACTTTTCTTTTGACGTAGAAATCCGTTTAGGCGCCGGCGCGTTTGTGTGCGGTGAGGAGACTGCGTTGATGACCAGTATCGAAGGCCATCGGGGAGAACCGAGACCGAGAC
>USLW01000301.1 GCA_900555605.1 uncultured Clostridium sp.
AGTGACAGTGCGCTACGGCCATGGCCAGGGCGTCCGCTGTATCGTCCGGCTTGGGGATGGTTTGCAGGTGCAGCATGATGCGGGTCATTTCCTGGATCTGCTTTTTTACCGCCTTGCCATACCCGGTCACAGCCTGCTTGACCTGCATGGGGGTGTACTCATAAATTGGTACGCCGCACTGCGCGGCAGCCAGCAAAATCACCCCGCGGGCTTCCGCCACGCCGATGACGGTCGTCTGGTTATGCTGGTAGTACAGCTTTTCAATGGAGAGTGCTTCCGGCTGATAGCGGGTACAGATATCCTTGATGCCGTCATAAATTTCAATCAGGCGCTGTTCAAACGGCGTGTCCTTATCGGTACACACTGCGCCGTAAGCGATGGGCGCAAAACGGTTGCCTGCATATTCCACAACGCCCCAGCCCACGATCGCATAGCCGGGGTCGATGCCCAAAACCCGCATAGTATCCCCTTTCCCTGTGTTTGAATCTATTCAGGAAACGCCGCACCGGCAAAAGGGTGCACTATCCCCATTTAACTGTATCAGTATACCACAAAGCCGTGTATGCGGCAAGGAAAAGCCCTTCCGCATTTGCAAATTTCTTTTGCGATGGTGCGTTCTATTTCATGTGTTTTCTGAATTTTTTCATTTTTTTCGAAAAAAGGGCTTGCTTTTTCTGCTTGGATTTGGTATAGTATACAAGTCGCAAGGACATGCGCGGTTAGCTCAGCTGGTAGAGCATCTGCTTGACGTGCAGAGGGTCAGGGATTCGAGTTCCTTACAGCCCACCATAAAAAAATTCGTAAAACAAAGGCAATCTCGTAGGCGCGGATTGCCTTTGTTTTTTGTCTTAGCCTGCTGCGCACCCACAATCCGCCCACAAGCCTTTGCGCGCTTGAGAAACACACTCACCAGCTTTGTCCGGAATTGCGGTTTGTGCGTGCAAATGACATGCAGCGGCATTTTACTTTCCTGTGTCGCATCTCCTGATTGCGCTTTTTCTTTCAGCGCCCTTGATTTCACTCCGCTTGAAACTGCCGTCCCGCCACATGGATGCGGTTTATAAAAGCATACGTCTCTTCCATGGTCTGGCGGCTCGTTACCTTAATATAATACCTGCCGGCGCCGCCGATCCAATTGATTTTGATTCTCGGCGCCAGGTCTGATTCAGGGTCGATATATACAGATCGCAAGGCCGGGACACTCTTACCTCCAATGGTAATCTCCGTATTTTCTATATTCGGCAAAAACGGACCGTCAAATCGCTTTTCCGCATAGCTTGCCAGGCCCTGCCCGGCCGCCTCCTGATATTGCTCCTGAAATAAGCAAAATGAAACCGCATAGGTTTGCGTATCAGAAGCGTAACTGTATATGACGCAAATATCCTCAAACGGCATTTCCGGTCCTAAAGAAATTCTTGTTAAGGAAAAGCCGTCTATCGGTTCCATATACGGCAGATACCCGAGGGCTAAAAAACGCTGAATGATCTGCGTATATTTTTCCTGCTCCTCCCTCCTGTAAGCCTGAACGGTATTTTCTTCAATAAACCGATAGGCCTCGTCAATTGTACCGAAGGGAATTGCTTGCGCCGGCGGCGTAGTAAACCGATCCCCCTCTGCGGTTTCCCGGGGCAAGTCCGCCGTATCCCCACTGCCGCAGGAGGCAAAAGAGAGCGTACAGCAAAGCATGAGCAGCATAATGAATGTCCTTTTCATAAATCATTCCTCCTTATGCTCCGAATCAGGGATATGCCGCTGGGGAACGCTCCAAACCTTCATATCTAAAGCGTGCGGTTCATACTTTCATCGTGTGATTCGTCTGGATTTTTAACCAATGCTTTCTTTCATATAGCCATGCTCTTTATTCATGTTTATTGTACTTACCGCAGACGATAAAATGTTATAAGTCTTTTATCGTAGAATTGTTAAACGCTGCTGAACGGCAATGCATTTCAATCAAAGATCGTTGCTATCATGATACCGGTTCTGATATCAAGGTGGTCCTCCGGATTGGAATAAAAAACATCAACCGCAAGCCTTGTTTTTAAAACAAGCTTTCCGTCTAACATATAAAGCTTCTGTTTGCCTATAATCTCATGAGATACTGATTTGACACCGCTTCTTAAAAATACTGCATCCACCTTTGACGAAATTGCAGCCTCACATTGATCCTCTTGGATGCGGAATCCCCGATAGGCGTCAAATGCACCAATGTCACCTCTCTGAAAACCTGTAATATCGCCCTTTGAGTCATATTCTACCGCACAAAAATCAGTAGTTTCAATCCCATCTACGGTTTTTACAAAATACATCCTATAGATTGTCACACTTGCCTCCTCAGCCGTACGCGTAATCGGGTCCTCTTCCACCAAAATATAATCTGATGTCCGAATATATTCTGATGCAAGAGCCAGTGCTTTTTTCTTGACCTCCGCCAATGCCGTCTCGTCTAAATCCGGCCGATATGGCTGCTTCCGGGAATAGTCTCCGCACAGCAAAGTAATGCTGGCCAGTGTTAAATCATCTGTAAAAACAGAAAAGATTGTTCCGTTGTCGCATTCGTAAAAATGCTTCTCAGAGGTCACAAGCTCTGTATTTCCGGTAAATGTGTATTTACCGGTATATTCCTTTGTATCAAATTTAACCGTTAATTCAGAAGGCGCCGCATCCGACGGATAGTATTTACTTGAAAAAGTATACTCATATTCTGTTTCAATTCCAAAGCCGTCGTTCCCGACGTCCACAACCAGACAGGTATAGCGTGCGTCCGGCTTCGAATCATCAGGCATAACAGCGCCTTGTTCCTTATAGCAGGAACATAGTGACAAAATTCCTCCAAGGCCTAATAAAATTGATAAAAACCGGCGTACACTTGTGACCTTTTCTTTCAACATTCTGACTGTTCCTCTCGTCTTTATTTTATTCAAGCAATGCAATCCACTAGTTCAGATATATCAGGGGATCGTTAAAAACCTTATGACCTCTAACGGTCCAATCTGCCATTTCTATATAAGAAGGATCCTGCGGATTCTGCATTCTATCAATCGCGTCTTGCACAGGAATCCCCTGTTGAACCGTCAATGTAAAAAACCTTTCTGCAAATTCATTGCATTCACTAACAAGTGTAATCTCATTAAACCCTATTACATTTTCAGCACCGCTGCAGATCATTTCTTCAACAATATTGACAGCAGTTCTGTCCTGAATATGAGAATATGTAAAACCGCCAGCTCCTGTATTACAGGTTAATAATAATGCAAACCGAAGATCATCTAAATTTATATTCCGCCTTCCGCCGGATTCTTCGCCGCGCTTAGGGAAATATCACTCGATACGGTC
>USLW01000302.1 GCA_900555605.1 uncultured Clostridium sp.
GCATACTATTCATATATATTGATATAAGGTGTGTGCGGCCTTTGCTGTGTGTTGTTTTCATCCGGAAAAAGAAAAAGTCCAAGGATCAGAAGAATTGAAAAGCAGCGGTCGGATTTTTATCATGTTACAAGAAAGGATGCTCATGAATATGAAAAAATGGCGGTTCGCCGCAATGGCGATTCTATGTGTAACGGCGGTCGGACTCGCCGGATGCGGAGCCGGAATTCCAAACGGACCGAAAAAGCCGAACGGATCTTCTGCTCCGGCATATACTGCGCCGCCGGTGGAGGATAAAGTGGATATGCTGAAAAATGAAATGCGCAATATGAATATTGAAGGTGCGGTGGGTAAAATTCTAACCGCAAATGAAACCGTATGGGTACAAAAGGTGCTGCAGGATAATCCGCGTCTGTTTGATGCGTTCCTGCATCCGGAAGAGAATGATTTGGCTAAAGCCATGTGGCACGGCGAGTTTCCCGGAAAGCTTTTGTCCGGAATCGCGCAGACGTATTTATTAAATAATGACCCCAGAACCAAAGAAACGGGAGACCGGATGGTCGCGCTTTTTCAGGAGGCGCAAGGGGAGGACGGATACTTAGGGCCGTGGTCCGAAGCAGTACGCTATAATAAAGATGTTTTGGATCCGAATACAGAGACCTGGGGAAAATGGGATACCTGGGGGCAGTACCACTGTATATACGGCCTATACCGTTGGTATCAGATTACCGGGAATCAGGAAGCTTTGCACATCGCGGTCCGTGCGCTGGACGGTATTTACAATTATTTTATTGTCGGCGGTCAGACTTTTGTATCGCAGAATTGGGCCGAATGCAATCTTGCCATCGGCCACGCCTTTGCCCTGCTGTATGAGGCGACCGGAAAGCCGGAATATCTGCAGGCTGCGGAATACATCGTAAATGAAGAGTGGAATATGGAGTATCCGGATTTCTATTCCAAAACGATTCTGTCCTGCGGCTGGATGACGGCGGCACTGGAAGGAAAAGCGTTTTATGAGTCGGGACAGCCGCGCTGGGAGGGGCTGTATGCCTTAGAGACACTGGCAGTGCTGTATCGCGTGACCGGAAACGAAACGTACGGCGAAGCAATGGAGTCCTTATGGTGGGGCATGGTAGGCACCGATCGGCACAATACCGGAAGCTTCGGCACGGGAGAGGGTGCGACGGGAGATCCCTACGGCCATGGAAGTGAAACGTGCAATATTGTGGCATGGATGGCATTTTCCACCGATTACCTGAAAATGAGCAAGAATTCCTATGTTGCGGATGAATTGGAGCTGTCATTTTACAATGCATCTTTGGGCTCCCTCCTGGCCGGAGAACGGGAATTTACGTATATGAATCATTCCGACGGCAGCCGGGAGTCGGCGCTGATTATATTGGAGGGTCATTCCTTTGACGGCGGCCGGGATATGTCATGCTGCCAGGCAAATGGCAACAGAGGAATCAGCCAGGTGGCGGAATGGGCGCTTTTGACAGGAACGGACGGATTATACCTGAACTATTACGGCGCGTCGAATATGCAGACCCAAACAGCAGGCGGAAATTCTGTGACACTGCGGCAGGAGACACAGTATCCTAAGAATGGCGCGGTGAAAATTACGGTTACCGCAGAGCAGGAGGAATCCTTTGTTCTGCGGCTGCGGATTCCAGTATGGTCGGAACAGACCGTTGTGCGTGTGAACGGGGAGGTCTGTGAAGGAGTCCGCGCAGGCACCTACTACGAGATCAGCCGCAGCTGGAAAACCGGCGATGTCATCGAACTCCATTTTGATATGCAGATGCATTTCTGGATGGCGGAAAAGGGGACCATCGGCCAGAAGGTATCTGTATATTACGGGCCCCTGCTGCTGGCTTATCAAACCAGCGATTCCCTGAGACCCACCACGCGGTTTGAAATTGATACGCTGCGCGCCATGGAACCAATAGAGGGAGACGGACTCGTTTCATTCCGGTGCACCTCCTCTAAGGGGGAAGCAGTGATCTTTACAGATTACTACAGCGCAGGCAGAAACGGCGAGGCGTTTGTATCCTGGATCGTGGCAGGCCGGGATCTGGAGACAATTTCATTTGAAAAATACGGAAATCCTGTATGGAATAACCGCTGAAAGAGACCTCTGAGCAGGATTCCGGAGACAGAGGCCCTGCAGGAGAACGGACTGTCTTGACAGGCCTGCGCTCCCACTTTATAATCAAATTATTGAAGAAGAAGGATTTTTGCCGGCCGGGGATGTGTTCCGGCCGGCAAAGGCTTATTTGACTGCAGAGAAAGGGGGCGCCGCTTGTGGCAAAGGTACCGAAGCGGATTGCGAATACGATTATAAACGCGCTGCAGGGAGGGGTCGTTCCTCGAATCGGACTGCCGTATATTGCGGTAGGCAGAAAACAAGAAATTGAGGCGCTGCTCCACGATGTTTCCGTAATTGAGGAGGGCGGCGGCGCCTTTCGGTTTGTTGTGGGAAAATACGGAAGCGGCAAAAGCTTTTTGCTTCAGACGATCCGAAATTATGGAATGGACAGGAATTTTGTCGTGATGGACGCGGATCTCTCGCCGGAGCGGCGGCTTCACGGCACAAAGGGACAAGGGCTCGCGACATACCGAGAGCTGATGCGGAACCTTTCCACTAAGACCAGGCCGGATGGCGGGGCGCTGCCGCTGCTGCTGGATAAATGGATCAACAGCATCTGCATGGAGACAGCCGGCGCAGGTACTGTGCAGCAGGAAGATCCGGCGTTTATGCAGGCTGTTCAGCAGCGCATATTCAAGGTGGCAGCGGAGATGGAGGAGCTGGTGCATGGATTTGATTTTGCCAAGCTCCTGGTGATGTATTATCGGGCGTATATGGACGACGATGCAGCTGTCAGGGCAAACGTGCTGAAATGGTTCCGCGGCGAGTATGCAACAAAAACAGAGGTAAGACAGGCGCTGTCTGTGGGGATCATGATCGACGATGACAACTGGTATGATTATCTAAAGCTGTTTGCCCGCTTTTTCGTGAAGGCGGGATACCGCGGGCTGCTGATTATGCTTGACGAATTGGTAAATATCTATAAAATCCCCAACCCGGTTACGCGGCAGTATAATTATGAAAAGCTTTTGGCCATGTATAACGATACCATGCAGGGAAAGGCCGCTTATATCGGGTTTCTGGTAAGCGGCACGCCGCAGTGCATGGAAGATACGCGCAGAGGGGTTTTCAGCTATGAGGCGCTGCGTTCCAGACTGGCCGGCGGACGTTTTGCCGAAGGACAAGGGCGGGACCTGCTGGCGCCGGTGATCCGGCTGGCGCCTTTGACCAATGAAGAA
>USLW01000303.1 GCA_900555605.1 uncultured Clostridium sp.
GCTACCGCTGCGATTCTGATTAAAAAGCGCAGAATGAAGAAATAGGAAACAAAAGACGGAAAAATAGATTCTGATATGAAAAGGAGGTTTTTTTATGAAAAACAGCATGAAAACAGACATATGCCGCCGGCTGTCTGTAAAAGGCGGTGTTCTGACGGGATTGGTGCTTGTACTGGTTTTTGTATGCGGCGTATTATCCGTACAGGGCGCGGCAAATACAATTTATGAGCAAAACTTTGAGACAATTACGGCAGAGGCCTTTGCAGCGGAGGGCTGGATCATTGGCGACCCCGGTTCTCATACGATTCAAAACGGGGCGCTGTCCGTAGACTGGAATGCTTCCGGCCGGTTTGTACGTTATTGGGAGGACCTTGAGGCATATACGATCTCATTTCTCTGGAATCCGGGAGACATTGCCAATCCCAATGAGAACTGCTATAAAGCAGCGCTGGGAATCCGGCTTCCGAGCAAATACGGCGCAAGCTGGGACGGACTTTGGCTGTGCGAGCCGGACAACAGCGATGGGGATAAAACCAGTTACCTCGGGCTGGTGGGCATTTATTTTTACGGCTTCGGCAATACCTTTGAGGTGGCCATCCACCATGATGACAGCGAAAGAGAAACCGGCGCCGGGTCCGTGGCATATCGATTCGCTTTGCCGGAAGGGAAATCCTTTCACGACGGATTGAATGTAAAGGTAAAAGATGCAGGTGATACCATTACGTTTTATGTAGACGGCACACTTTTGGGCTCCATCGCGCTCTCTGAGAGCGGTGCATCTCCCCAGCTCAAATCACCGGCTACGTTTCAGGAAACGGTTTACCGGAAAGCAGTGGTTTCAGACGCGGCCGGAAATGCGGTATTGACCGTTACTGATGCGCTTGTTCCTCCTGCGGGATCCTTTGCTTTTATAAACCGCGGAAACCAATTTCGGATTGATGATCTTCTGGTTGCGGAAAACGAAACGCCTGCGGAAACGGCACCGGATCAGACTGCTGCGCCCGAGACAACGCCCGGAGCAGAGCCCGGAAATACGGAGACCGGGGATCCTACCGGTTCGCTGCTGCTTGGCGTGCTTGTGCTCATAGGCATTGCCGCAGGGGGCGTACTTCTGCGCCGCCGGAGCCTGCGGAGGAAAGAAATGTAGGATGCCGGAAGCTGCTGGTTTGTAATGGGCACTGCGGGCGGCTACAATGCCGCTTACAGATGACAGCATGTCTGCACATTTTTTTGATGTGCAGACATGCTGTGTTTTTGGTCTCCGCAGAAAACGGAAATCCCGTCGGCGGCTGCGCTGGTCAGAATATCTGATGAACGCCGGACAGAAGCTTTCACAATGCGCAGAGACAGTAAAAAAATTTTTTATATATAAGATAATGAGCCGCACAATATTTTACAAAAAATAGAAAAAGGTATATTTTTTCTTTACAAACAAATCATAAGCCTGTATAATGGTTCCGCAAGGAGGGGAACAGTTTGGATTTGTTTGATAAGTTGCAAATACTTGGTGCTTCGGCAAAATATGATGTGGCATGTACCAGCAGCGGATCGGACCGGAGCTCGGGCGGAAGTCAGCTGGGAAATGCGGTAGGCTGCGGGATCTGCCACAGCTTTTCCGCGGACGGCCGATGCATTTCACTGTTAAAGGTCCTGCTGACCAATGTATGCGTTTACGATTGCAAGTATTGCGTCAACCGCGTTTCAAACGATGTGCGGCGCACGGCATTTACGCCGGGGGAACTTGCAGACCTTACAATTAATTTTTATCGAAGAAATTATATCGAGGGCTTGTTCCTGAGCTCCGGCATTATGAAGAATCCGGATTATACGTGTGAAAAGATGATTGAGACGCTGCGGATTCTCCGGGAGGAATATCGTTTCGGCGGATATATTCATGCAAAAGCGATTCCGGGAGCAGACCCGCTGCTGCTGACGAGATTGGGTACGCTTGCGGACCGGATGAGCGTCAATATCGAGCTGCCCTCTCAAAAGAGTCTGGCGCTTTTAGCTCCGAATAAATCCAAATCCGCTATTTTAAGGCCCATGGGACTGATTCAGGAGAAAATCAGCGAGAATCAAACGGATCTGGTCAGATACCATCACGCGCCCAAATTCGCGCCGGCGGGGCAGAGCACACAGATCATTGTCGGCGCTACCGACGATACGGATTATAAGATCTTAAACCTGTCAGCGGCGCTGTATAAAAAATATAAACTGAAAAGGGTGTTTTATTCCGCATATATTCCCGTATCCACCAATCCGCTGCTGCCCGCTATCGAGACGAAACCTCCGCTTCTGAACACCGCCTGTACCAGGCAGATTGGCTTCTGCGCTTTTACGGATTCACCGCAGATGAACTCCTGGACGAAGACCATCAGAATTTTAACCCCTATGTTGATCCGAAATGCAATTGGGCGCTGAATCATATGGCGCTTTTTCCGGTAGAGGTGAACCGGGCGCCCCGGGAGCTGCTGCTGCGGGTGCCGGGAATCGGGGTGCGCAGCGCCGACCGGATTCTGACTGCACGCAGAATGACAAAGCTCGATTTTGCCGGCCTGAAGAAGATCGGCGTTGTACTGAAGCGCGCGCAGTATTTTATCACGTGCGGCGGGAAGGCGGCGGATGGACTGCGCATTACGCCGGACAGTGTGCTGCGCGGGCTGGTATCCGACCGCTGTCAGCGTATGCTGCCATCGGAGCGGCCGGAGCAACTTTCTCTGTTTCAGGAACAGATCACCCGGGAGGATGTGGTGCAATGCTTAACCGGACAGATATAGTGTATGTATATGACGGCTCCTATGAAGGGATGCTGTGCTGCATTTTTGAAAGCTTTGCGCGGAAAGAGATTCCTTTTGATATTCAGAGCGCCGCTGCGCAGCAGCTGTCTTTATACCCGAGCCTTGACATTGCAACGGATATGGCGCATGCGGAGCGGGTAAGATCCGGAATCCGCAGGCGTATTTCCGAAGAGGCGTACGCATTGGTGGAGCTGGGCTATTTTACCTGCCATCCGCAGCGTGAGCAGCTGATCCTTGATTTTGTTCGCCTGGGCATGAAATACAAACAGCAGACTTTGTCTCTGCTGACAAATGACACGGTCCGCACGCTGCAGCGGGCAGTGGGGCATTTGACCGGAGAAAGCCATCAGCTGAAAGGGTTTGTCCGTTTTTCCGTTCACAGTGGGGTACTGGTGGCGGTTATAGAACCCAAAAATTATGTACTTCCGCTGCTTGCACCGCATTTTTGCGACAGATATGCAAATGATGCATTTATTATTTATGATGCGGCCCACGGCGCCATGCTGGCCTACCGGCAGGGGAA
>USLW01000304.1 GCA_900555605.1 uncultured Clostridium sp.
GAACCATCCGAATATGGGCACCATGATTTCCATCATTACTTCTGATATTGCAATTACTCCGGAGCTGCTGCAGGAGGTGCTGCAGGAAGTCACGAATCGAACTTTTAACCGTGTTTCCGTAGACGGCGATACCTCTGTCTGCGATATGTGCCTTCTTTTTGCCAATACGATGGCCGGGAATACGCTGATTACAGAAAAAGACCAGGACTATGCCGCTTTTGCGGAAGGACTGGATGCCGTGTGTACCTATCTGGCAAGACAGCTGGCAAAAGACGGCGAGGGCGCTACAAAACTTCTTGAGATCATTGTAAAAAATGCAAAGACTTGCGCGGATGCATATACCATTGCGTGCAGCATTGCAAAATCTCCTTTGTGTAAAACCGCCTTTTTTGGGGAAGATGCCAATTGGGGCAGAATCATTACGGCGGCCGGCTATTCCGGCGTCCCGTTTGATCCGAATACGGTGGATATTTATCTCGGCCCTTTGATGACATGCCGGGACGGCACGGCGCTGGCGTTTGATGAAGAGGCTGCGCTGCAGATTCTGAAAAAGAACGAGGTAACGGTAACGGTTGACTTAAAAGCAGGTTTTTGCATGGAACGAATGTGGACATGCGATTTCTCATATGATTATATTAAGATCAACGGAAGCTATCGAAGCTGACGGATCGCGTGCCGGGATTCTGCGGATTCCGGACGGAACATGAACCAGAAAATAGATTTATGCTGCTGCGGGAAAACGATTGCTTTGCAGCTGTCTGTTTCCTTGCGGAGAAAGAGGTATATATGAAGGAACACCCGGAAACCATGGAGCAGGAACAAGCCTATGCTGCTGTCACGATCCATGCGGTTCGCGGCTGCATTGAGAAAGAACTGTCCGTGCTAAAACAAAGGCGGGGGACCATATTAGAAGAACGGAAGTATTTCATTGACTATTTTTATGAATTAAAGGATGATGAAAAGCGGGATTTGCTGGCCAATGAATTTTTGGATACCAAATCCTATGAATATACGCTCAATACATTGGCGCGTTTAGGAAAGCAGCTGCGGGAGCCTTATTTTGCCCGCTTTGATTTTGTTGAAGATGGGCAGGAGGATGAGGATACCGCATATTATCTCAGCATTCACACGCTGCGGGACCCTGAGACAGGCCGTATTCTGACATATGACTGGCGGGCGCCGATTTCATCTTTGTATTACGAAATGGAGCCGGGACCGGCATATTTTACCGCACCCATGGGCAAAGTGGCCGGTACGCTTCTGAAAAAACGGAGATATCAGTTTAAAGACGGCGTTCTGAAAAGGTTTTCCGATATCAGTATGCCGTCGGATGACGAGCTGCTGGCAGAGGTGCTGGGCGCCAATGCGGATACGCACATGAAGACCATCGTGCAGACCCTGCAGCGGGAACAGCATATGATTGTACGGGATTATGTGGAAGGAATTTCGGTCATACAGGGCTGTGCCGGAAGCGGAAAATCCTCTATTGCGCTGCATAAAGCGGCTTATGTGCTGTACAGCTTCCGGGAACGGCTGCGGGATCAGCAAATGGCAATTCTTTCTCCGAATACGATTTTTGCCGAATATATTTCTTCTGTTTTGCCTGATTTAGGAGAGGAAAATGTGAATCAGCTGCTGCCGGAGGCTGTTGTGGAAGACTGTCTTCAGCAGGATTTCGAATACCATTTTCTGGACCGGATGGCCACGCAGGAATATATTCTGACGTGCGGAGACGAAGCGGAAAGATCTCGGCTCCGCAAGGTATCTGCCGCAAAGTCTGGGATGCCATTCCGCAATACAGTAAATGCGTATATTCAGTATCTGTCGGCCTGTATTTTTGATCCTGCCGATCTGTATCTGGATGACGATTTTACCGTATGTGTGGAGCGCGGCACGCTTTATAATTATTTTTACGACACATTTCAGGATTTTCCCCTGCTGAAGCGGACAGCGCAGATCACGAAGGCGATTTGCGGAACCTATAAAATCAAATCTCCGGAAAAAAGGGAGTTCATTCAGCAGGCGCTAAGTGAAATGATGCGTTCTGTCTCCGTGCCTGTGTTATATCGGATGATGTACGAGGATCCGGTTTTTCTTGGTACACAAGCGGAAAATATCAAAAGCCTTGCGCCCGGCTCAGCGGACCTTTGGGAGGATGCCTGCGCTGTGGCGCTGATCAATGATGTCTTATCCGGTCCGGAATCCGATTCTTCCATGTTTTATCTGATCGCAGATGAGGCACAGGACTTTTCCCCTGTCTTTCTGGAGCTGCTGTATCATCGGTATCGCGGATGCAATATGCTGTTTGTGGGGGATGCCAACCAGCTGGTCTATGCGACAAGCGGAAATTTTGTAGAAGATATTCAGCAGGTGATTCCCAAAAGACCCTTCAGAAAGTATGAGCTCAATACGAATTATCGCTCCACAAAGGAAATTATGGAATTTGCCTGCCGCAAGACAGGCAGAAGCGCGGATTCTGTCATATGTGTGCGCAGCGGGGATGCGCCGCGCGTTGTTTCTGTGCTGCGGGAAATACAGTCTGTTTCCGAAGAGGAGCACAACCATTTGATGGGAAATGCCGTGGCAGATTATATTGCAGAAATGAAGGCCCGCGGATACGGACAATTTGCAGTACTCTGCAAGACCGCGGCAGAGGCAAAGGCTGCTTCCGCACAGATTTGTTTATCTGCGGAGATTGCTTCAGACGCTGCTTTGCGTGTAATACCGGTCTATTTGGCAAAAGGTCTGGAGTTTGACTGTGTAGCGGTTTGGAACGGAAGTGATATCCATTATGGCGGTCCGGGTGATCGGGAGCTGTTTTTTACAGCTTGTACGCGGGCTATGCATCAGCTGCTGGTGGTATATTAATTCATTTGTGCCGCAGCTTTCCCGTACGGCTGCGGAGACACGGTTATGGAAGGAGGGGATGAACGTATGACGCAACAGTCCTTTTCTCATGAAGTAAAGCTGCAGCTTTGCCGGGCGGATGTCAGAAAAACGTGCTGTGCGGCGGCAGAATTAGCTGCAGTCTTCTTGCTTTCGCCTGCCGGATTTCTTACTGCGGAAAAAGCCTGCGGAGAGCGGCTGCTTTTCTTGGGGAAAAAGGTCTGCGGCAGTAAGATGCCTTGCTTTTACCGAATCAACTCCGGTAAAGAAGGCTCGGGCAGACGCTCCGGAAAATTCGGGGTACTGCTGAACGGAATCCCGGCGGATCGGCTGCTGCATAGCGGACTGCTGGACGGGCAGAGGCCGGAACCCTGCTGTGCCGCAGCATTTCTGCGCGGCTGTTTTCTTGTATCCGGTTCAGTAAAAGCGCCTGAA
>USLW01000305.1 GCA_900555605.1 uncultured Clostridium sp.
CTTTGATCAGCCGCAGGCCACTCAGCTGCGCGCGCATGGCGTTATCGTCCCGGAGTATGCCGATAATATTCGTATTCCAATGCTGTTCCAGTGCCGGGAGCTCAAAAAATACATTGGGATTTTCCACTGTGGTCCCCATATTCCAATCCATGATCATCAATCTGCCGTAATTGTTCAGCGCATAGGAAATCAGCGCTTCGTCCACGCCCTTCAGATCCCCTAAATCATAGTAGGAATCAAAGGAACGGGCAGCAATGGTAAAATGGATACGGTCGGTCTGGCCCTCTGTGACACGGTAGCTTCGCAATAGATCCGTCCCCTGCTTGCCGACGCGGCCGCCCATGCCGCCGGCACCGTTGGGCCATCCGTCGCTTGTGCCGCTTGCATAAGTCAGTCTCCGGTCCGGCGATGAGATGCTGACATCCATCTCCAGATGCCTTTTCTCTGTTTCAGGGTTCTCGTACCGCTGCACCTCTGTCAGAAACGGCCGTTCATTATCTCTGTCAAAGACCTCTCCTGTAAAGGAAACCGCAATGTCTTCAGCCAAAACCGAAAAGGTGATATCCTCCATGCCGCGTACGACATTGTCGTCCTCATTGTCATCCGCCGTACTTGAATATCCGGTGCCTCCAGCTAAAAAATTCGTAAAGCTCTCTGCTTTTCCGCCCACCCAGAAATTTGCTCCCGACCGATTCCAGCGGATATTTTCGATTGCGCGCTCCTCCCAGTTTACAGAAGGAAAGCCTTGCTGCGTAATCGCCATATCAGATAAAAAGGTTCGCTGAAAATCCGCCTGTATTTGTCCGTTTTCCAAAGTTAGCACCGCGGTATACCGAATCCGGCCGCAGTCAAACCGGAGTGTCACGGTCCGATCCGCGATCTCAACGGACGGATCCGTCTGCAGCAGGAGACTTGACTGTACGGCCATGCCTTCATTTCCGTCTGCAATCTCCGACGCAGTCAGATAAATCCCGCGGTCCGGCGCCAGCAGATTCCCGCTGAAGCTGTCGGTTCCCTCCTTGCGCACACGGTAGGAGGAAATGCGGAATTGTCCGCGATAGTCAATCTCTGCAATATAGTTATCTCCGCGGAAGGAGATTGTTTTCGCAGTCTCATCGTGTATGACCGTATATGGTGCAATCAGTTGTTCGTCCTCCATCTTTTCCTCCCGATTCATTATAATGACAATGCCGACCGCGGCAGCTGCAAAAAAGACTGCCGCAATCAGCACAATGATCCTGATCCGTTTCTTTTTGCTTTCTGTCATAGCAGAGCCCTCTTATTTCGAAGCCTTAATGGCGATCCGTTCAACGGTGGTATTTCCGTAATGGTTAAACAGCCATAAATATCCGCCGTTATCCGTAAGCAGATTATCCGAGGTGTTCAGCAGGTTCCCGTCTTTGTCATAGGATTTGATTTCTTTCGCACCGATCTCTGCCCGCAAAAACAGCGACCGCGTTCCATCCTCTGAAAGGATATAGAAGAATAACTGGTCTCCGCAGTCCGTAATCAGCAGATGCTTCATATCCATGAATCCATCCTCTAAAGAAATACGGAAGCCGCCGTCGGGCCAGTAGCCGCTGGTATTGTTTCCCGAAGGATATACAATGAGCTCGCGGCTGTGACTGGCAGAAATCCAATATCCGGTATCTTGGGTAGGAATTCCGGTATTATCGGTCGTATTTACCCGCACGCCGATCAAACAGGCCATATACGTTCCGTGCCCGTCAGCTGAAGGATCGGGACCGTACTGGGAGGAAAGGTCAATATAATATTCAAATTGATTATAATCCGCCCCTGTCTCGCAGTAGAAGTCCGGAACCAGCGCATACCATTGATCAACGCCAAACGTAAGCTTCCCGTCCGTAATGGTATACCCGTTATCATTGGAAGCCAGCGTGTCGTCGCACAGCATATTATTTTCAAATTGCTCGTCATACAAGATTTCTGCATCTTCCTGCGGAATGCCCTTCTGGTCCTCCGGCAGCGGCGCGGCGGTTACCTTAGGCGTGGGGGTCGGCCCTTCGGTCTGCATCGCTTCGGTCTGCAGCGCCGCCGCAGTATTCCCCGCCTCTGTTGCGGGCGGATACGTATACGACGGCTGATCACCGCCAGGCTTCTCCTCCTCCCGGCACCCCGCAGACAAGAACAGGCATATGGACAGAACCGCAATGAATCCGATACTGAAAATCGATTTTGTCTTCATACATAAATTCCTCCGTTTTTCTTGATATGATCATGATATTACAATCTGATGAGTCTGTCAGCTTTCTTTTCCCGATTTCTTCAGGATCGGGCCCTGCGCCGCAGATCAGGCAGCAGGCAGCAGATCAGCGCGGCAGCCGCAGACATCAAAAACGGCGTACAGGCGCTGCCTGTCTCCGCAATGTCCGGCAGTTCCGTATAAACTGCTTTTGTCAGCTTCATGGTGTTCCAAACCGCAGCGGCTCCCACCCCTCCGGTTACGGTCTCCTTTGCATCTTCTATGGTAAGGATCAGGGCGCCGTTCAGACGGATTTCAAGCTTTTGTGTCTGTGCATCATAGGTAAAATGCAGATTGAATTCCGTGGATTCATATTGTGCCCTGGTCAGCACGGTCTGATGTGCGGCGCTTCCGTTATTGACCTTCATCCGGAAATTCGATGTGCTCCAATTCTCGGCAGGCAGCAGATTAAGTGTAAAAAACGTGCTGTTAGCCATTACATTTTCCCGGTCCTTTACGCCGAGTAAAACGCCCGCCTCGGACCAGCCCTGCCGTGCGCCATCCGAGCCCCCTATATCATACAAATAAAAAGACATATCCAAGGTAAATGATTTTGTTCCGTCAAGCGCGAGATCCGCAGTGGTGTACGAGCCGACTGCCCAATCATAGGCAAGCCCCGCCACCAGACTCCCGCTGACCTGATATGTGCCGTAATCTTTCCGCTCCGTAAAGTTCAGTCCGTTCCATCCGTTCAGATTCGTCTCTAAATCTTTTTCTTCCCGATAGACCGCCCGTGTAACTTTCATAGTGTTGAATACGGCCGCAAAACCAAGATAACCGGATACCAGCTCCTTTGCATTTTCCACTGTAAAAGCAGATTCTCCGTCCAGCAGAACCGCCAGTGTTTCCGTTTCCGCGTTATAGGTAAAGTACATCCGATATGTATCCGCACCGTACTGTTCCGCCGTCATGGGTACGCTCTGCTTTACCTCATTATTGATTTTCATCCGGAATACAGAGTCCGCTTGATTTGCTTCATCGCGGTGATTCAGGGAAAACATTGCGGACTGGGTCTGGACGTCGGTGCGGGATTTGGCGCCGAGTAC
>USLW01000306.1 GCA_900555605.1 uncultured Clostridium sp.
CGAGGGTGCGGCTCCGCTCAATGACACGGTAATGAATCAAATGGGGAAGCTGACGTATCAATACGACGGAACGCGTTCCTTTTTCCGGCAGGACGGCGGTCCGGGGGGCGCGGGCATGTCCCACGACCATATCCACTGGAGCGGCGCTTCTCCGGAGCATTACAGCAAAACCTATGCCAATATGAAAAATATCAATCTCCATGAATACGGACTGGATTCTATGATGAATCTGGAGTCCATTGCAAAATTTGCAACAGAAGAGGAAATGCAGCAATGGCCCCTTGATCCGAAGGGAACCATTGCTTATCACACGGCTACCTTCAACGGCATGCACGGATGGAATCCGAGTCCCCACGGATATGATATTGATACGTTTATCCACTACGCCAGCTTTTTTATTGAGGTGGATTCCCTGGCGGATCTTGTGGTGGGCTCGCAGCTGGCACAGACCATGGCAACCTACCTGCCGATTCAGAATGCCCGGATCAACTGGCCGGATGTTACGACGCTGGCATATTACAAGCTGAACGATGTATATCCGGGGGCGTCCTGGAGTACGGTAGACTGGTATGGCGTTCCAAAGATCTCTCACTATTTTTGTCAGGATGCGAACCAGCCTCTGATGGCTACGGGAAAATTTGACCGATACAATACGTACGATAAATCCAGCACGGACTTTACGCTGCCGATCTATGTACTCGACGATGCCGGTGCGCTGCCTGCGGACGGCAGCTATACCGTAGAGGTACGGGCGTACAATAATATGCTGGAGCTGGTAAAATCCGAACAATACCAAGGTACAGGGGCGGTCAGCAAGACAAAGCATATGGGAGATTTCTATCTTTCCGCAGAGCAGACCGACACAGCGCCGCTTTTTATTGTAATCGACCTGATCCGGGAGGGCCAGGAGCCGATCCGCAGCTATACCTTTATGAACTTTGATAAGGAACAGGGAAGCTTGTTCTTCCTGCCCCGGACACATTTGGAGTACCATGTGTCCGGCAATACGTATACCATTCAAAATACCGGTACGGTACCGGCTGTGGCAGTGCATTTTACCTGCCCGTCGGTTTCCGATACGTTTGTTTGTGACGACGGCTACTTTTGGCTGGAGCCCGGCGAAACAAAAACGGTCCGCGTCAACAGCGCCGAAGGTGTGGAGGGCATCTCCGCGTTTAATATCGGAGATGCCTCCGATACGGCTGCGCCCAGCGTACCCGGCAATATCAAGGCGGTCTCCAAAACCTTTGACTCCATTACCCTGACCTGGGATGCGGCAAAGGATAACGGTGAAATCAGCGGCTATTATATTTATCTCAACGACGCGCTTGCCGGCTATGTAGGCGGAAACCGCACCAGCTTCACCTGCGGAAATCTAACGGAACTAACGGAATATCGACTGGCAGTTAAGGCTGCCGACGGAAACGGAAATTTTTCGGATTTATCCAAAGCAGTCAAAGCAACCACCATTGCGGATCACAACGCGCCGTATGCCAAATCCGCCAAGATAACGGATGACAATACCATTACGGTTGCCTTCAGCCGGGAGGTGGAAAAGGAATCCGCAGAATATACCGATTATTATACGGTAAACTATGGTGTGACGGTGAAGCGCGCCGTACTCGGCGAGGATGGGCGGACCGTGACGCTGACTGTGGAGGGACTCGACCGCGGACGTGAGAAAGAATACAGTCTTACGGTAATCGGCGTCAAGGATACCACCTATACAGGCAATCGGGCGAAACGAATGCGTCTGTCTCTGGACTCCGGCCTATACGCATACTGGCCTTTGAACGAAGGGGAAGGAACCGCGGTACAGGAGCAGCTTGGGAGCTTTGACAGCGGTAAAATTACGGATGCGCAGTGGACAGAGGGCGTGTTCGGTTCGGCGCTGACCTTTGACGGAACGACAAGCTCCGTCAACGCGGGAAATACGGATTATGCAATGACGGAAAACAGCACCGTTGCTTTTTGGGTGAAACCCGGCGAACTGAAAGGTTTTAATATCCTGCTGGCAAAGGGGCCCAAGACCGAGGGGCATTTTGAAATCTATACCTCGGACGGGATAATGAAAGTATATATGCCGGACTGCGGCGATTACGTGCTGAATTTTGACCTGCGCTATTACCAGGAGCAATGGGCGCACCTGGCCTTTGTGGTGGATAGTGAGCGGATGCTCAAGCTTTATGTCAACGGCAAGGTATCCGGCAGCATAAAAATCGGCGCCATGAAAACTGTAAATGAGACCATGACCATTGGTTCCTTAACAGACGGCTCCATGCCTTTCGCAGGTGCGATGGATGAAATTTACCTGTACACCAGAGCGCTGTCCGAAGAGGAGATCCAAACGCTTGCAGGAAAGGGCGCGGAACGGCCCCTGACGGATGTGGTGTTTGCGCAGAATTTTATGAATGTGAATCTTCATGACACGAAGTCCATCAAGACAACCTTTCTGCCGGCAGATACGACCGCTGAAAAAACGCTGCAGTGGACCTCCTCGGATGCGGCAATCGTTTCCGTGGATGAGAACGGCCGGGTTACCGGACTGGCATACGGCACGGCAATGATTATCGGACAGACCGCAGACGGGGCGCACATTGAAAAATGCTTTGTGACGGTTGGCGATTTTCCTGAGGAAAAGGACGGTTTGAGCGCCGTTGCCATTACGCTGATCTGCTGCAGCGCGGCGCTTATCGCGGTGGTGGCGGCCGCGCTGATTTATAAGAAGAAACAGAGCGGAAAAAGCAGCGCTGCGAAGCCGGCAGCAGAAGGCGCGGAAAAGGCGGAAACAGGCATTTCAGAAAATACGGAGGTCCATGAAGATGAATCAAAAAATTAAAGTCGGAATCCTGACTATGTCAGACGGCCGGCAGTACCTGCATGAGGAATATGAGGCGCTGAATATGCAGTATCAGCAGGAAATTGCAAAGGTGCTGACAGATACCGGGCTGTTCGAGGTGATACAGGGGCAGCAGGTGATCAACAGCAATACAAAGGCAAAAGAGGAAGGCATCCGTTTACGGGAGGCCGGCGCAGAGGTGACGATCTTTAATTACACGATATGGTGTTATCCGCAGTTTACGGCTGTGGCGCAGAATTTTGCGCCCGGCCCGTACCTGCTGTTCTGCAACCTCCATCCTTCGGAGTGCGGCATGGTGGGAATGCTGGCGGCCGCGGGCACCCTCGATCAGCTCGGCGTGCGCTACAAGCGTCTGTGGGGATCCATCCGTGATGAAGCGGTAAAAGAAAAAATGATATCTTATCTGAAGGCCGCCGCGGCCGTGGGCCGGCTGCGGGG
>USLW01000307.1 GCA_900555605.1 uncultured Clostridium sp.
TCTCAACATCCGATGCGGCTGACTGCTATGATGTCGCGCTTCAGCAGGCGCCCGGAAATACGGCGGTATTTACCGGTAAAAAGTATTTTGTTATGGAGGTGCTGAACAACAGCGACGGCGACATCTATTTTTCCGTAATGCCGCGTATAGAAGGAAGTACAAACCTATTTTTGAGAAGCAATGATACGACCAAAACCGTTCTGGTTGACACAAGCGGTGTGATGCAGGAGGCTGTTTGGACAGATGAGGCCTCTGTAAGCGGAAGATATGGTTTTACGCTTCCTTATGAATTTGAGGGATATATTTTTATTCCTTTTTCTTCCATTTGTGAACACAATCAATGGGACACCTCTTATCTGCAGGAGGCAGCACCGCTGACCCATCTCGGTATGCATGCGGCAAATTATGACTCTTCTTACATAGAGGTATTCGTCTATAATCTTTATACAGCGGATGCGCTTCCGGCGTATACTGCGCCGCCGACGCAGGCTCCGACCCAGACCCCTGAGGCGACGACACCGCCGGCTTCTCCGGAAGGGCAGAAGACAGCTGCACCCCAGGCAACGGAAACGGTTACGGCAAAAGCTACGGCAAAGGCAGCGGAGCCGTCTTCTTCCGGAAACAGCACCACCATTATCATCATTGCCTGCGCTGCGGCTGCGGTAATTGCAGCAGTGATTATCATTGCCGTGATTTCCAAGAAGAAAAAGAGACAGGGATAGGCAGGTAATCCGCGTCCTTTCCTTAGAAAGGCGGAATCGAGTTACAGGTTCCCCATTTACCGTGCCTTCGGCCGCAGTTCTGCGGCCGAAAGCATTTTTTTGCATGAAAAGGATCATAGTTCTGTACATATAAGGCAGAGTACACGACATAAAAAGTCATGGAGACGGTTCTATAATAAAATTATCCTGTATAGGCAGAGGTCTGGATGAAGATTCTGCACGCTGCCGCCTTTTATACAGATTTCAATTTCTGATAAATGGAAAGGGAGGTAATTATGAAACGTTATTTATATTTTTTTGTTGTTATGCTCTTATTTGCGCTGCAGATGCCTGTGCGTGCATCCGCAGACAATCATGGCCCAGGTTCTGCAGAGGTCCAGGGAGTGAGACCCGCAGCCGGAGATACGCTTTCCGCGTATCAGGAGGAAGCGCTGACTGCGATGGGGCTGCGGGTTGTTGACGATACGGAGGCGGGCTTTCGTTATATTGGTTTTGTACCGTATCCGATTATTTCAAATCCGTACGGAGGCGGCAGCCGTTTTAATGAACAGAATGCAGCAACAGGCTTTACGTATCGTTTTTCCGGATCATACATTGCGATTGTAATGTGTACCTGCTTTAACAGCCCGAAGATCAATATTAAAATTGACGGAGTCCAATATGAGCAGGTTGACCTGTATGCGCCGACGTATACAGAACAACAGATCGTATTCGCTGCAGATGGTCTGCCGGAGGGGCCGCATATGCTCGAGGTTTCCTGCGCGGCGGAGGATTCAGATGTTCCAGGGTATCCTTTTATTGAATTTGATGCATTGATAACCAGGATTGATTCCGGAAATGCATATACGATAATCGATGATACGGATCCTGCAATCCGTTATACCAACCTGTCTGCACGCAATCATCCGGATACAGCGCAGTCGTACAACCAAACAACGCACTGCAATGAGAACGTAATGCCGTGCAGTATTGAATATACATTTTACGGAAGCTATATCGGTGTTTTGATGTCAGAATGTCATGCCAGCGCAGATGCGGACATGGAGATTTTCCTTGACGGGCAGCCTGTTGAGACGATCTCTCTGTATAAAGCAAATCAATATCTACCCAAGAACGTTGTATTTGAAGCAAGCACGCTATCCGAGACACAGCATACCATTCTCGTGCGGTCAAAAACAGTTCCTGCCGAAGCCGCTGCATGCCCTGATGCATTTGTTGAATTTGACGGCTTTATTATTTCTTCTGCAAAGGCTCCGGAAACGAGGCCGACGGTGCCGGAAACCGGGGAACTGCAAAACGTGCAGACTTTGATATGGGTTATCTGTCTGCTCTGTTTTGCGGGACTCTTATGCCTGCGGAATGCCCGCAGAACCTGCAGCATGTAGCGCACCTGCCTGCACAAATTTTTCAGAAAATCGCCGACAGATGATGGTGCCTCAAGACCGTAGAACCGGATGGGACACCTCTTTCCCATTTTGGATGATAAAATTTACCTCAAAAAACACGGCCGGATTACTGTGGATTTTCTTCTTATAGCTATTCTCTTTTTCGCCATTTATTGTATACTAATCATATAGACAAAACAGAAGGAATCACAGGGGGGATGATCAATGGATATCCAGATTATAAACTGCCTGGCAGGGGGGAATGCATTTGATACAGAAGGACAGACCGATCATAAAACGATTTCCTGCATTACCGTGGTTTCCTGCCTGGAGGGTTCATATGAGATTTATATTGACCGGAAAAAATATATGATTTGTGCCGGAGAATGCTTTTATACACCGGAAAAGGCACAGCAGACCATTGTTCATCATCTTCGGCCGGACGGAAAGCCGCTGCAGGCACAGTGGGTATATATGACCGTGCTGATCAATCATAAATTTGATTTAAAAAAATACTATGATATTCCGTGTAAACTGCCGGAAAGAACCTCACAGCAGATCTGCGGGTATATTTCCAATTTTGTAAAATATGCATCCGGGTCGGATCTGACTGCTAAAATCAAGCGCAACTATCTGGAGTATGCGATTTTAAACGCGCTGATTGACTGCGGCACGCCGGTTCGCTTTCAATCTCTCAGAAAATTGGAAGCAGCGGCAGCTTTAATTGAAGCGCAGCTGGATACGGATCTTTCCGTAAGTGCAATCGCCCGCGCCGTGAATTATTCGGAATCGTACCTTTATCGGCTGTTTAAAGATGAATTGGGAATGTCGCCGCAGCAGTACATTATGCGGCAAAAACTGGTGAAAGCTTGTGATTTATTGATAAAATCCGATATGTCCGTGCAGAACATATCGGATTCTCTCGGATTTTGCGATCAATTTCATTTTAGTAAAAGATTCCGGCAGGAATTCCGCTGCACGCCAACGCAATTCCGTAAAAATTATGCATATTTTAAGTAAAGAATCCTTTTACTTTTCTGCTTTGCCCTTTTCAGCCGCTGATTCCCAATTCCTCAGGCGTCAGGACCCGGCTGAAAACTTTTAACTCATCGATTCCGCCATTGAAATAATAGTACGACTCAGTCTGTGAAGGGGCAAAACTGCCGAAGACCAGCTGCG
>USLW01000308.1 GCA_900555605.1 uncultured Clostridium sp.
TTTATACTTTTCGCCGCTGCCGCACGGACACGGGTCGTTTCTGCCCACCTTCGCGCTTTTTTTCACCGCAGCAGGCTTACGGCCGCCCTGCTGTGCGCCGGCGCGGTCATCGGCCAGCCTTTCCTCTCCGGGACCGGCCACAGCATGCCGCTCAACCCGGGCACCCTTTTTGATCTGCACGGTGAATACCATACGCAGCGCTTCGCTTTGTATGGTCTTGTTCATTTCTTCAAACATCTGAAACGATTCAAACTTATACTCCACAACGGGATCCCGCTGACCATAAGCCCGCAGTCCCACACCGTATTTTAACTGATCGATGGCATCGATATGCGTCATCCAGTTTTCATCCACTGCGCGCAGCAGCATTACACGCTCAATCTCACGCATAATGTCAGAACCAAACTCCGCCTCCCGCGCCTCGTATCGGGCCAGCGCGTCTGCCTCCATGGTTTCAATAAGCTTCTCCGGCCGCGGCCGTTTCGCTTCATCTAAGAGTCCGTCGATAAGCGTTCCGGGAACAATGCCCACCAGATCCTCTTTTATGGACTGGTAATCCCAATGCGCCTCATCAACGTCCTTCCTGCAATAGCTTTCCACGCTTTCCCGAATTTTATTTTTAAGCATAGAGGTAAAATAATCTTTCAGATTTTCGCCGTCAAGCACCTTTCTCCGCTGCGCATAAATGACCTCCCGCTGCTTGTTCATTACATCGTCATACTGCAGCACATGTTTTCTGACGTCAAAATTTCTGCCCTCCACTTTTTTCTGCGCGTTTTCAATGGCAGAAGATAAAATTTTATGCTCAATGGCCTGGTCCTCTTTCAGTCCCAGCGCGGATATCATTCCCTCTATACGTTCAGAGCCGAACAAGCGCATCAGATCGTCCTCCAACGCAATATAAAATCTGGACATACCGGGATCCCCCTGCCGTCCGGAACGGCCGCGCAGCTGGTTATCAATGCGCCTGGACTCATGGCGTTCCGTACCCATGATAAACAGTCCGCCTGCGTCCTTCACTTTCTTCCGTTCCGCCTCCGTATCCTCGGAATGCTGCTTTACAAGGCTTCTGTAATGCTCCCGCGCCGTCTGCACGTTGGGGTCGTCGGTTTCCGCAAAGCTGTCAGCCAAAGTGATCAGCTCATCGTCATAGCCCTCTTTACGCATATCCTGCTTTGCCATATACTCCGCGTTGCCGCCCAGCACAATATCCGTACCGCGGCCGGCCATGTTGGTGGCAATCGTTACAGCCCCGAACTTACCTGCCTGCGCTACGATCTCCGCTTCCCGCTCATGGTTTTTGGCATTTAGTACGTTATGCTTAATTCCGCGTTTTTTCAGCAGCGCGCTGAGATGCTCTGATTTTTCGATACTCACCGTACCGATGAGCACCGGCTGTCCCTTTTCATGGCATGCCGCCACATCATTGATCAGCGCCGTATATTTTCCTTTTACCGTTTTATAGACCGCATCCGGATAATCGATGCGGACCACCGGCTTGTTCGTGGGGATCACAACGACATCCAGTGAATAGATATCATTGAACTCGCCTTCCTCTGTCAGCGCCGTGCCGGTCATGCCCGAAAGCTTTTGATACATTCTGAAATAGTTCTGAAAGGTAATAGTAGCCTGTGTCATGCTTTCCTTTTCAATCTTCACATGCTCCTTGGCTTCAATGGCCTGATGCAGCCCCTCGTTATAGCGGCGTCCGAACATCAAACGGCCGGTAAATTCATCGACGATGATAACACTGCCGTCCTTTACCACATAATCGATATCCCGCTTCATAATGCCGTGGGCCTTCACGGCCTGATTGATGTGATGAGAAATCGTCGCATTTTCCGGATCGGACAGATTTTCAATATGAAACCATTTTTCTGCCTTTTCCACACCATGCCCCGTAAGCGTGGCAGTGCGTGCTTTTTCATCTACAATATAATCTTCTTCCACATCCTCCATCAGATCCTTATTGTCTGTTTCCTTAATAACCTTTGCCTTTAAGGTAGAAACAAACGAATTTGCTTTCGCATACAGATCGCTGGATTTTGTCCCCGCACCCGAAATGATCAGCGGGGTCCTGGCTTCATCAATCAGAATACTGTCCACCTCGTCCACAATTGCAAAATGCAGATCCCGCTGAACCAGCTGTTCTTTGTAGATCACCATGTTGTCCCGAAGATAGTCGAAACCCAGCTCATTGTTCGTCGCATACGTAATATCACTGTTGTAAGCAGCCTGACGTTCCTCCCGAGACAGGCCGTGCACAATCACGCCTACCGAAAGTCCCAGGAAGTTATAGATCTTTCCCATCCATTCACTGTCACGTTTTGCCAAATAATCATTTACCGTTACCAGATGCACGCCTTTTCCTTCAAGTGCGTTCAGATATGCCGGCAGAGTAGACACCAGCGTCTTTCCCTCACCGGTTTTCATCTCCGCAATGCGGCCCTGATGCAGCACAATGCCGCCGATCAGCTGTACATCGTAGTGACGCTGCCCCAGCACGCGCCAAGCCGCCTCACGCACAACGGCAAACGCTTCCGGCAGCAAATCATCCGTGGTCTCGCCATCTGCCAGCCGTTTTTTGAATATTTGTGTCATTTCACGAAGCTGGGCATCCGTTTTTGCTTTCATGGTCGGTTCCAGCGCATTGATCTGTGCAACCATCGGCTTGATCTGCTTTACGGCCCGGTCGCTGTAGCTTCCAAAAAGCTTTTCAAATAGTCCCATTTTATAATTCCTTTCAAAAATACATAGAATATCGGATATATTTTTTATTATACGGCAATATGCCTAAAATGTCAAAACGTTACAGCTGGCTTCCGGCTTGGATTCCCACCGTTTATTCGAGTTCATCCAAAGACAGCTGATACGACGGCAGATAGTGCTCCATGAAATAGCGCAGTTCCGGCAGATTCATCTCCTGCAGGCTTTGCAGCGTTGTTTTCTGCGCTTTTTCAAATTCCCGGTTTCCGGCCTTTACCTCTTCCACACATTTGATATGAGCCGCCAACTTATCTGCTGCTTTCACAATAGGGTAATATACCGGGTCCCGCGTCTCAAAGAAAAGCAGCTCCCGGTATTCCTGGCGAAAGGTCTCCGGCAGCATGGAAACAAGCTTTTCTTTTGATATGTCTTCAATCTCATGATAATTTTCGTTTATTTTCGGATTAAAATATTTGATCGGCGTCGGCAGGTCTCCTGTAATAATTTCATTTGCATCATGAAAAATCCCATACAGGCAGGCACGCTCCGGCTGGAGCGTGCCTCCGAACAGCCG
>USLW01000309.1 GCA_900555605.1 uncultured Clostridium sp.
GTCCCAGCAGCAGGGCCACTCTTGGTATACGCAGATTCCGTATGCATCGCAAAGCTCATAAAATTCGTCTGTTTCCGGCATACCGCCGCCCCAGGCCCGCAGAAAATTCAGGCCCTGCTGATGCGCCCGCGACAGGATGCGGTCATAGTCCTCACGTTCAAATTCCATCATCGCATCAATGGTGCACCAGCCGGCGCCCTTCATAAAAATCCCCTGCCCGTTGATGACTACGGTCCGGTTATACATATTCGCAGATTCTCCGGACGGATACGGATCCATTTCCAAGGTCCGGATTCCGAAGGACGTATCGGCAGATACTGCCGCGCCTCCGTCCTCGATAAACAGCAGCTTCAGCTCATAAAGATTCTGGTCGCCGATCCCATTGGGCCACCAAAGACGGAATTCCGGCACGTCGAACCGCAGACGGATATTGCGGTCTCCGGCTGCTTTTCCGGCAACCGTGTAACGGAACGAATAGGCGCTTCCCTCAAAATTTTTGGGTTTTACCGTACCGACCAGGGTGCCGCTGATGACATCCGCTGCGTTTTCCGCCGTCAGGTCCACGCTAAGATCCATGGTTCCCTTCTCATGAGAAACCGTGGCAATAAAGGGGCTGTCAATGCCAATCTCCGGCAGATCCCGCACAAATACGGAATTCCAGATTCCGATGGGCGGCAGATTCGCGTAATGCCATCCGTAGGAGCAGTTGAACACCACGGTCTGCCCATAATCCAGCACCGGATACAGCACCACCATCAAAGTGTTCTCGCCCTTTTTCACGTGGCTCGTAATATCGATATACGGGCCGCCGAACATGCCCTGGTGGCTGCCCACCTCCGTACCGTTCAAATAAACCTTGCACCGGTCGGCCACCCCTTCAAAAGCCAGCTGAACACGCTCCCCACTGCCGTTATATGTAAAATTTTTACGCAGATACCAGGTTTTCTGCCCCTGCTCCCGGGCCACGGCGTCATTTTTTCCATAGTACGGGTCCTCTATGGCCCCTGCCTTCCACAGGGCCAGGGAAATGCTGCCGGGAACCTGCACCTGATTGACGTTTGTCCAAGCATTGGTCAGGTTGCCCTTTTCCGTACCGCTGCTGGTCATTTCCCACTGTCCGTCCAAGGACAACACATATTCGTTCTGCGCCGTTTCTACTGCATCTCCCTGCTGGAGCGTAATCAGATCCGGCTGCGCATCCATGGGGGATGCTGTTTTCATCGTGGTGCTCTGTTCCACGTCCTGCATACTTTTCGCAACGGCCGCAATCCCGCTCCCATAGGATGCGAGGAATACGGCTGTCAGAATCAGACATGCCGCGGCCTTCCGCAGCACAGCCTTCCGCAGCAGACCTGCTTTCAGCTTCTGTTTTCTTTTCATAACGATCTCCTTTCCTTGTTATAAATAAAAATCCGTCCGGCAGAGTACGGCCGGGATCAGATTGAGATAAAGTCCGTCCTTTTATCCGCGCCCGGTGCCGCCCCTGCGGATCAGCAGCAGCGCCTCCTGGGCCATGGCATCCATTTCCTGTTCTCCGCAGCCGCCGCTCAGATCATGGTAAATCTTAATATCCCGTCCTACCTGGCCGCCCATTTTAATAAACGGCTCCATCACGATCCGGCCTGTGTAGCGGATCTCCCGGAGGGCCCCTAAAATCTCCGGCCAAGGCATCCGGCCGCGGCCCGGCGTTTTCCGGTTGCATTCGCCGATATGAAAATGTCCGATTTTGTCTCCGGCAATCCGGATGGCCTCGGAGAAGGAATCCTCTTCGATATTCATGTGGAAGGCATCCAGCAGTAATTTAACATACGGACTTCCCACTTCCTCCGCAAAGGCCACCCCTTCCTCTGCCGTATTCAGCAGATATTGTTCAAAACGGTTTACGATCTCCAGACAGCAGGTGATCCCGAGATCCTCCGCCTTTTTGGAAATCTCCTTCATGGAGCGCACACTTTTTTCCCGGGCCAGCATTTTACTTTCATAAGAGTCGGTCACCGAGGGCCAGCTGCCGTAAATGATTCCGCCGATCATGTCTCCCCCAAGAACATGGATACAGTCCAAAAGACGCTTCATATATGCAATGCCCGCCTGACGTACCGTTTCATCCGCGCTGGCCACGTCATATGCGGCGGGCAGGCCGATGCAGTACGAAAGATCGATTCCATTCTCCTGCGCTGTCTCCGCAATTTTTTTCAGTTCCTCCGGGCGCATCTCCGTCAGTGCGCCGGCGCCGAGCTCCAGGGTATCAAAGCCCAGTCTCTTTGCTTTGCGGATATAGTGACAATAATCCGCGTTCCATTCCCGCTCCCAATATGCAAAATAAATCCCGATTTTGTTCTGTACTGTTGGCATACCGTCCTCAGCCTCCTTTATTTTCATTATGCCTTTTTCGATATCTGCGTCTTTTATCGCCGCGCTTTATATCTGCGCGGTCCGGACCTCTACGCCAAGCTGCTCAAATCTTTCCAGCTCTGCCTGGTCTGCTCCGCTGTCTGTGATCAGAATATCCGCCTGCTCCGCGGGAAGAACGTTTACAAATACATCCTGACCGATTTTTTCGCTGTCGCATAATACAATGATCTGTGCCCCGCAGGCTGCCAGACAGCGTTTGACCTCTGCGTGGTTCAGATCCGGCGTGGACAGACCATGCTGTGCGGTCAGGCCGTTGGTTGCCATAAAGCATTTATCTACCCGCAGCCCCTGGATGCACGATAGCGTCATGCTGCCCAAGGTGCAGTGATGCTTTTTCCGGAGCATGCCGCCCAGCAGAATCACCGTGGCATCCGTTTCCGCATCCAAAAACGCCGCAATATTCAGGTCATTGGTGATCACCGTCAGATTCTTTTTTTCTGTCAGACACCGTGCAAAAGCCAGGGTTGTGGTACCGGTATCAATGGCAATGGCATCGCCGTCCTCCACATACTCGGCCGCAATCTTGGCAATGGCCTCCTTCTCTCTGCTGTTACGTGTAAGCTTCTGCTCCACATTCTGCTCGAATCCCATTTTTGTATTTAAAATCGCGCCGCCGTGGGTCCGCTTGAGCAATCCTCTGCTTTCCATATCATTCAGATCGTTGCGGATCGTAGCCGGCGACACGCCGTACAGCTCGCAAAGCTGGGGCACTAATACTTTATGTTCCTTTTTCAGCAGCTTCAGGATCCGCGACTGACGCTCCTCCGCAAACAGCACTTCCTTATTTTCCATAGTAATCTCCATCCTTTCACAATTTTGAAATTGGGTCGGTTCCGGCTTTGCCGAAATTCCGGTTATC
>USLW01000310.1 GCA_900555605.1 uncultured Clostridium sp.
GAGACCTCCAATGCCTCCTCATCTGTTACAACGCAGATCCGTTCATAAATCTGGGTGTTCAGGTTCTCCGGAATCAATCCGTCGCCGATCCCCATCTGCAGATGCGTACCAATGCTGCCGCCTGACAGAATTGCGGCGTGCTCCGGTTCTACGGCCCATATTTTAATATCAGGATACTGACATTTTAACACTTCCCCGATGCCGGATATGGTGCCGCCCGTTCCGACTCCTGAACAGAACCCGTGAATCGGTCCTTCGGCCTGCTCCAGAATTTCCGCTGCCGTATGATATTTGTGGACCAGGGGGTTATTCGGATTTGTAAATTGCTGCGGAACAAAAACCCGATCGTCCTCCTCCTGCATACGCAGTGCGGCGGCGAGACATGCTTCAATACATTTTCCGATATCTCCGTCGTCATGAATTAGGATCACCTCCGCGCCGTACTGACGCATCAGCTTCCGCCGCTCCTCGCTGACGGAATCCGGCATGATGATGCGGACGGAATATCCTTTTACCGCACCGACCAGAGATAAGCCGATCCCCTGATTGCCGCTGGTGGGCTCCACGATAATAGAGCCTGGATGGATGAGGCCGGCCTTTTCCGCTTCCAGCAGCATATTGTAGGCCGGTCTGGTCTTAATGGATCCGCCGATATTCACACCTTCATATTTTACCAGAATCTCTGCCGATTCCGGCCCTGCCATATGATTGAGGCGTATCATCGGCGTATGACCGATGGCCTCCAGCACGTTGTTATATATCAAAGCAATTACCTCCGTTATTCCAATATTATGCCGACTCTCTGAACTGTGTGCAGCTTACGCTGTGATATTATACATGAGTATTTGAAAAATGTATATATCCGTCGCGGCCGGAAATCCGGCAGAACGGGGCTTCTTGTACTGTCTGCGGGTTTATGATATCATATAAAAACGGGTGAAGGGGATGAATGCGTATTTATTAAATCAATTAAAGCTGATTACAGCGGAAGAACAGGCCTTGCTGTCCGGCCGCGGCGAAATTGACCGCAGCATCTATATGCATGAGGATTCTGCTGAAATCGACAGCCGGCTTCTTTTAGAAAAGGGGAAGCTGATTACGTTGCGCCCGCATACAAGGTTTGTTCATTTTCCAAAGCATACGCACAACTATGTTGAAATGGTGTACATGTGCCGAGGATGTACACGGCATATTATTAACGGAACGGAAGTGATATTAAGAACAGGCGAGCTGCTGCTGCTGAGCCAGAATGCCACGCAGGAGATATATCCGGCCGGAGAAGACGACATTGCCGTTAATTTTATTATTCTTCCTCCGTTTTTTGATGTTGCGGTGAATCTGATCGGTGAAAATGAGAATCAGATCCGAGATTTTCTGGTAAGCTGCCTGCGGGGAAATACGGATGGATCAGGCTATCTCCATTTCCGGGTTTCGGATATTCTGCCGATTCAAAATCTGCTTGAGAATCTGATTTGGACGTTAGTCAATCATCAAATCAATAAGAGAAGCATCAATCAGCTGACCATGGGGCTGCTGTTCCTGCAGCTTGTGAATCATACGGAAACGCTGCAGACAGATCCGCATTATGAAAGGCAGCAGCTGATGCTGCAGATTCTGCGCTATATTGAAGAAAACTATCGCGATGGGACCTTAGCGGAGGCGGCGCAGAACCTGAACTACGACGCCTGCTGGCTGAGCCGTGAGATTAAAAGGGAGACAGGAAAAACCTTTACTGAGATGATGCAGAGCAGGCGGCTGAGTCAGGCGGCCTTTTTATTGCGTACAACGTCCATGAAGGTCATCGATGTCTGCGAGACAGTGGGATATGATAATATCAGCTATTTTCATCGCATTTTTCGCAGGCGCTACGGATTGTCCCCCCATAAGTACCGCAGTGCGAATGAGGACACTTTTTCAGTCATATGACTGCCTTTTTCTCAAGGCGCGGATCCATTACAATCATAAGGAAAATGCATGATAAAGGAGAAATGACGATGAGTGCAAGATATGAATCTGCAAAAGAAATCTATGCTGCATACGGCATTGATACCGATGCCGCAATCCGCCAACTGAAAGAGATCCCGCTCTCGCTGCATTGCTGGCAGGGCGACGATGTCACCGGCTTTGATCATGATGGCCCTCTGAGCGGCGGCATTCAGACCACCGGGAATTATCCGGGCAAGGCCAAAACGCCGGAACAGCTGATGGCTGATATGGATAAGGCCATGTCTCTTTGTCCCGGCACGAAAAAACTGAATCTGCACGCGAGTTATGCGATTTTTGAAAACGGAGAATTTGCCGACCGTGATCAGCTTGAACCGAAGCATTTTAAAAAGTGGCTGGAATTTGCAAAAGAGAGAGGGCTCGGTATTGATTTTAACCCGACCTTTTTTTCTCATCCGATGATGAAAGACGGACTGACGCTTACAAGCCCTGATGAAAATATCCGCCGCTTTTGGATCAATCACGGGAAAGCCTGTATCCGTATTTCCGAGTATTTTGCAAGAGAGACCGGAATTCCCTGTGTCATGAATATCTGGATCGGCGACGGCTTCAAGGATGTCCCTGCAGATCGTATGGGACCGAGAATGCGTTATAAAGCGGCGCTGGAGGAGATTCTCTCCGAACCCTTTGACCGTGCTCTTGTGAAGCCTTGTGTAGAATCCAAAGTGTTCGGAATCGGAGTGGAGGCTTATACGGCCGGCACTGCTGAATTTACTTTAACCTTTGCCGCAACCCATGAGGGCTGCCTGCCTTTGATGGACAACGGACATTACCATCCGACAGAGGTGGTTTCCGATAAAATTCCTGCGCTGCTGTGCTATTTTCCTGAAATTGCGCTGCACATCACCAGAGGGATCAGATGGGATTCCGACCATGTCCTTCTGCTTGAGGACGAAGCAAAAGAAATGGCAAAGGAAATCGTGCGGTGCAATGCGCTGAACCGCGTGTACATGGCGCTCGATTATTTTGATGCGAGCATTAACCGGATTGCGGCATGGGTAATCGGCGTTCGCAGCTGGCAGAAAGCGCTGCTTGCCGCCCTCTGCACGCCCCATCAGATGCTGAAGGATCTGCAGGATGCCGGCAGATTTACAGAACTGATGATGCTGCAGGAAGAAATGAAAATGCTGCCCATCGGGGATATCTGGGCTGAATACTGCAAGGTATGCGGCGTAGCTGCCGACCGGGCATGGTTTGATGAGATCCAAAAGTATGAAGAAACCGTGCTGAGCAAACGATAATGAAAAAGAAATGATATCACGGC